>CAIKAA010000416.1 GCA_903825275.1 uncultured Fibrobacterota bacterium
CCGTCCAGTTCGATCACCACAGACACGAATCCTCCGTCCGGCCCGACATCCCACCATGTTTGTTCGTTTCCCATGAGTGCAACAACCGCCTTGGCTTCGGATCGAATCGTTTTGAAATCCGCTCCCGTTATCCTGGCGACGATGTTGGTTTTTGCAGGAATGTGTTTTCCATCTTTTCCGATCTGAGGAGGGCCACCTTGCACTTCTGTCGCTAAGATCCCGTCCTCTGCCATCGCCGTGCCTACGCACAGTAATGTCATCGCAAGTATTGCCATGTGCCTTTTCATGTTTTCGTCCAACGTTCAATGTGATGCCACCGCGCTAACGGGTGGCGTGGTCGGGTGGTTGAGTGCCGAATGGAAGGTTGGCATCCATGACTTCGATTTGGTTATGGATCGGCAGAACTCTGAGATATCCGGCTGATCCAAAGATCCGCTTCTGTTTTGTATTTGGGATCTGCCGCAGCCTTTTTGAGCGCTTCGAGAGCCTCTTCCTTCTTTTTCGGGTTCTGCATCATACAAGCCCGCCCCAGGCCAAGGTAAGAGCGGGATGTGTATTCCCCTTTTGGAAAGCGCTGGATACAATCCTTAAAGGCGGTCGCGGCTTCGGGATATTTCCCACCCAGCAGCTTCCCGAGTCCGATTTGGAAATAGAGCATTTCATAGGGGGCATCCTTACCTGGACCAAGAATTTTTAGCAATTCTTCGTACTTGGCAACTGCTGTGCTGTAATTTTTAGCTTTGAATGCCTCTTCCGCCTCCTGGTAGATTCGTTCCAACGTCGCGGGAGATGCGAAAATAGCAGGAGGCGTGTCTTTTGGGTCAGGCGCGCCCAACGCATGGGGACCCCCGAGAAATACCATTGCTAAAATGAGTGATGCTGTCGTATTCATTGCAAGCGAACGTTAGAAGTGTGGCACCGGCTACCGGGCGCGCCACCCCGCAACAGGGGTAAGGGTTGTAGTCAACAGGGTCATTTCGACTCGGAGCGGGTGGCCGGTTGTACACCACCATCTTGTTAGGTATTTTTTGTTATTGTGGCCATCCACACTTTGGCGGATTCGGACTCGGGGTCAATCCCCGAGCTGGAGTCTGCAACGAAAGGAAGCCACTGCCAATCTTCAGGCCCTGGGCATCCTATTGGCAGCCACCTCGACAGCAGGTCGGAGAAAGAGCGTGCCATCGTGTATCCGTGCCCCTCACCATCGTCGTGGCTCAGGTAGATTATGCGTCCGTCCGTATCAATCCCGAGATAATCGCCGTTCGGGACGTGGTGAAAGGCGACCTTGCCGTGCCAAATAGCGTCGTAGGAATCATCTGGATTGGGAAAACACTCCTTTTGCCAGCCAGCCCGACCTCGCTCGTGATCGGGGAGCTTGGAGATGTCGAAGTCGATCCCTCCACCAAAAATTTCATCAAGGTTGTCTGGTAGAACGAATAGATCAGGAAGGCTCCAATCAAAGTAGATCCGGCGTGAGACAGATCTGGCAAAATCACGAAGCGTCTTTGGGATTGGCATCCCGAGGCGCTCCTCAATCTCGGC
>CAIKAA010000417.1 GCA_903825275.1 uncultured Fibrobacterota bacterium
AGGGCAGATTTCTAGGCGATTTCCACTGACTCCCGTGCTTGGCACCGGAGTTGCCCGCCAGGGATTGGTACGCAGCGGTCGACCAGCTCAACACGAACACTTTGGATGATTTTTGCTAAAGCTCTCAGCCAACAGCAAAATGTTCCTGCTCTCCCATCCCGCGCAGCGGTAATGGCGCCCAATCCTGCCTTGGCTGACGCCGCAGGCGTCGCCCCAAAAAACCAATCAAACCCGCATTTGATTCGAGCGAGGGGGAGAGCAGACGAAGCGATCTGAACCCGAAGCCGTCCGCTTAGGGACGGCGAGTGGTGAGGATCGCGAGTATGCGCCCCCGCAGCCGAATCAAAAGCCGTAGCCGATGGTGAGGGAGGCGATCGGTCCCGATCCCGTGAACAGATCCAGCCAATCCTGGGCGGGATTGGAAAGTTTCCCCCACTTCACCGTGTAACGCTCTTTTTCTGGCGTCAAGGCGAAAGACCATCCGGTCGTCAAGGTCAGGGTCAATCCATCGGGGGTGCGGATTTCGTAGCCGGCGAGGGCGTTCAGGAATTGGATGTTGTTGATGATGGTTTCTTGCTGGTGTGCGGTGTCTCTGCCGTCATCCAAGGAGGCCGAATCCACGCCGCCGGATCGCATCCACGCCACCCCGACAAATGGGGCGTTGAATTTGTTTGAAAGGAAGTACCGAGCTCCGATGCCGCCGCGCATGCCGGCAGCGCTCCATCCACCTCCCAGATCGACCGCGATTTGCTGGGCTGGGTACCAGGAAAAATGCCCTCCCACCAAACTGGCCAAGGAATTCGCGCCCAACTCCAGCCCCAAGACGAAGGGTGCCGAAGCCCGTGGATTGGGCACCGGAGGCGGAGGGGTGGTGTCGAATACGGTTCGATCCCCCATGGCATGGGTGGTGATTGCCATCGAGAAAAGAAGGGCCAGGATTGGAAAAGTTTTCATAAAGGTAAAACTACCTCTCTCCCCCTCATCCCTGCTGGCCAAAACCAACGCGCAGCAAGCTTCCGGTTGGATTTTTGCGAGCGGTGGTGTGCCAAACAAACCGGTTTCAGAGAATTGGGCCAAAGAAGGTCTTCGACAAAAAAGGCCCGCAGACGCGATTCGTCTACGGGCCTTCCCAGAAAAGGATTTCTTCGAACTTATTTCGAAGGAGCTTGTCCGACGCGCATTTCGGGGCGAGGCACCTTGACGGGGCCTTCGAGCCCTTGGACCCCGCGACGCTTCACCCACATGATCACGATGGGAGCCGAGATGGCCAGCGACGAGTAGGTTCCGATCACGATGCCAAACGTGAGGGTCATCGCGAAGCTGCGCAAAGTGCCGCCAAAAATTGTCAACATCAAGGTCACCAGGGCGGTGGCCACCGAAGTCATGATGGTTCGCGACAAGGTTTCGTTGATCGAATTGTTGACCAACACTTCGAAATCGTCCTTGCGGTACTTCGAGGCGTTTTCGCGAATTCGGTCAAAGATCACGATCGAGTCGATGAGCGAGTAGCCGATCAGGGTCAAAATGGCCGCCACGATCGTCATGTCGATTTCGATGTCGAGAATGATCAGGAAGCCCAGGGTGATCAAGGTGTCGTGCGCCAAGGTGGCCACCGACGAAAGGCCGTAACCCAAGCCGTTCTTCCCGAACCGGAACCAGATGTAGAGCATGATGATCAGAAGCGAGAAGAGAGCCGCCAAAAAGGCGTCGCGCTTCAATTCCTTGCCGATCTTCGGGCCCACCGTGTCGACCCCCATGATCTCCACTTTGGAGCCCGATTCCGTCAGCACCTTCTTCACGGCATCGGTTGCCGTTTTGGTGAATTCCTGGGCCTTTTTGCCTTCCAAGGCGTCGGTCTTCACCGTCACCGAGAAGACGTGGCCATTGTCGCCGCTCAAAGTCCGGACCAACACGCCGTCCAAACCACCCTTGGTCTTCAAGGCCGTAGCAATCTCGTCGGTGGCGCGATGGTCGCCAGCCATGCCGCCTTCGGCCTTCACGGTCATCATGATGCCGCCCGTGAAATCGATGCCCCAATTGAAGGCGTGCTTGTCTTCGCCCTTGGGAACCGCGATGAAGCCCAAAATGATCAGGCCCAAAGTCAGAGTGACGTAGCCAATCTTGCGGGTGTTTCCGATGATGTTCAGCTTGGCTTCTTCGAAGTAGCGAATGCTGGTGCCGATGTTGATCTTGACGCGATCCTTGGCCGAGAGCCACAGATCAAACACCAAGCGGGTGCAAGTCAAGGCCGTGAACAGCGAGACGATCACACCGATGGTCAGTGTCAAACCGAAACCGCGGATCGGGCCGGTTCCAAGCCGGTAGAGCACGTAAGCGGTCAACACCGTGGTGATGTGGGAGTCGATAATGGCCGAGAAGGCTCGCTTGTACCCCGCATCGACCGCCGAACGAACCGACCGCCCCCCGCGCAACTCTTCTCGAATGCGCTCATAGATCAGCACGTTCGCGTCCACCGCCATGCCGATCGTGAGCACCACACCGGCGATGCCGGGAAGGGTCAAGGTGGCGTGGAAGATGGCCAGAATCGCCATCAGGAACAAGGCGTTCAGGATCAAGGCAGCGTTGGCGATGCCACCGCAAGCGTGGTACTGCCAGAACATGAATAGGAACACGGCGAGCATGCCCGCTGCCGCAGCGATCAAGCCCTGGTTGATGTTGTCGGCACCTAGGGAGGGGCCAACCGAACGCTCTTCGGCGATGTGCATCGGGGCAGGCAAGGCACCGGCGCGCAGCACAATCGCCAATTGGCGAGCTTCTTCGATGCCTTCCAACCCCGTGATCGAAGCGCGACCACCGGCAATGCGGCCTTGGATGACGGGGGCCGAGAACACCGCACCGTCAAGAATGATCGCCATTTGCTTGCCGATGTTGGCGCCCGTGATGCGAGCGAATTCCTTGGGACCACGTCCCTTGAGGGTCAACTCCACCATCGCGGCTCCGCCGCGCATGCCACCCTGCTCAAAGCTTGGTTGGGCATCGGCGACATAATCGCCCTTCATTTCGGCGCGGCGCTTGAGGACATAGAGAACACGCACGGCCTTGCCGTTGTTGGTCGGCATGGACTTGCGAGCCCAGAGGAAATCGGTTTCCTGGGCCTTCAAGACATCCTGGGTTTCGGGACGAGCGATGATTTTCTTGACGGTTTCGACGTTGGCTTCTTCGACGGCAATGGAGTTACCGACCGGGATCAAGTAAGAGATGAACGCGCGTTCCGTGTACTTCTGGGCCTTGGCGCTATCCTTGATCGTGTCGATCTTCCCTGCCGAAGCGGCGACGTCACCGCCAAACAGCGAACGGGCCACGCGTGCCGCACTGTCCTTCTTGGCAGAATCGACCTTCGCTGCATTTTTGGCTGCTGCAGCCAAAGTGTCGGCTTTCATCGAATCATTGGCGACCACGGCCGTATCACCGGACTTGATCCCCTTGCGACCTGCAACCTTGGAGACGGCGGCATCCACGCGTTCCAACACAGCCTTGATGTCGGCTGGTTCGCGCAACATTTTGAATTCCAACTGGGCGGTGCTGGAAAGCAATCCCTTGGCTTGTTCCGGAGCCACACCGGCCAACTGAACCAACAACCGGCTGTCGCCTTGTTTGCGGATTTCCGGTTCGGAAACACCGAATTGGTCGATGCGGTTGCGGATCACTTCCAAGGCGCGATCGGTCGCATCTTTGGCGGTTTCGGCGTCAAGACCAGCCTTGTCGACTTCCAACACAAGGTGCGTGCCGCCTTGCAAGTCGAGTCCCAGCTTGATGGCTTTGGAAGCCACGTTGGGGTTGGCTTGGGCAAATTTTTGTTTCTCGTCGAGAGTCATGCCGAGAGTGCGGAAGGTGGGCACCAAGGCCCAGATCGACAGCACGATGGCCGACACCACGAGGATTATTCGGAACTGGATGTTCTTCTTCATTCGTTAGGACCCGCGATAGATGGGGTTGAGACTAGAGAACTGGGCAAGGTAGGTCCCCTGACGCAAGTTGGCAATGCGGCGATCACAGGGCGCCTCCGAATTTCCTCCTTTCCAACACTTTTTGGACTTGCACCGAGGCCACCACCCTATGGTAAAATCCGGTTCATGGTAACAGGAAACCCCGCCCTACTGGGTCGGATTTTGATCGTAGACGATGACCCCATTCTAAGATCGATGCTTTCGATCGCGTTGACAGAAGCGGGGCACCAAGTCCTTCAGGCGGAAAACGGGGCTTTGGCGTTGGATCATTTGCGCTTGTTGAAATCCACCAACAATCTTCCCGACGCGGTGATCACCGACATCCAAATGCCTCAAATGGGGGGGATGGAACTTCTCGAACGGATGTCTTCGGCGGAAATCCGGGTTCCCGCGATCGCCATGACGGCCGTGGGCGACAAGGATCTGGTCGTTCGCTTGTTGCGACTCGGTGCCGAGGAATTTATCGACAAACCCTTCGATATGGGAGAAATGTGCCAGAGGATTGCCGCGGTCATGCGTCGGAGCAAGTCTCGACTCGGTCAATCGGGACTGGAAATCCAATTCGAAGGCCAATTGGTCCGCTTGGACAAGGATCCCAACGAAGCCCGGCGGATCTTGGAGCGAATGCGCGACCGGGTGGACACATTTGAGGCGGAAGAAAAAGGTCGCATCCAACTTCCCACCGAAACAGAAACCCTCGATCTGGCTTGGAACAGCCGTCAAACCCGAGAACACAGCGGCAAGATGGTCGCCTATTCCTCAAGCCCCGACCACTTCGCCTTGCTAGCCGCTCATCCAGCGGGTCACGATGCCTTGGCGCTCCAAACCTCCTCCATGATCCGGATGATCTTCACCGCCTCATTCGGCCCTCAAGGGCCTTCGGGAGAGGAATTCCTTCGCATCCTCGGGGGGCTCCTTTATCAACAACCCAAGCAACCCTTGGTTCGCGCCCTGCTCTTGTATTTCGACTTCCAGACCAACAAAATCGAGATCGCTTGCGCCGGTCACCCTTCTCCGATTTTGGTTCCCCACAGTTCGCTTCCCCACAGCATTCTCCCGGAATGTGGAGGGGAATTGGGGCCGCATCCGGCGCCCCACATCTCGCTGGCGACCATTCCCTTCCAAGCAGCCGACCGATTGCTGATTCCTTGTCCTGGACTTCCGGCCCTTTCCCGGATCCACGCGCCGACCGGCGCACCGCTTCAATTGGGACTTCAGGGGCTTACGGAGTTTTGCCAAAAATCCCGCGGCCAACCGCTGCCAGCCATGATCACTTCGGTCTGGGAAAACGCCATGGAGTTTGCCAACTGGAATTCTCCGGAAGACCTGCTGCTGATTGGTTTGGAACGCAAACCCAAACATTAAACCACGCTTGGCACCGAAGGTGCCCTGCCGGTTTCGTAGTGCCTTAGCCGTCGGCGAGGCCCTTGGCACCGAAGGTGCCCCGCAGCCGATTTCAAACCATGGCGGTCGACCAGGCTCAGGGGAGCCTCAAGACAGGCTTCGGTGAATCGGACCCGAGAGATGGACCAGCAAGCCCTCGGCAAGTCACCAGGGGGATGGATCCCGAGTTCACAAAAAAAAGGGTCCCCTTTGGGGACCCAAAACTTGCCTCTCTAAAGGGAGTCCCCGGATCGGGGCCGACCTCTAGGAGTGGCTCAAATTTCCTTGCCGCTTAGGGAAAGCCAACGCTGGGCTTCCGTCGCTTCGCGACTGGTCGGGTACAGCTTGCGAAGGCTAACCGCGTTCTTCGAGGCGTCGTCAAGGCGTCCCAGTTTTTCTTGGACCAAAACCAACTGCCACATGGCTTGGGAGAGGCCCGGCACCTGGTCTTGTGGCTCATTCTCGGTAGAACGCTCTTGTGCCGATCCGGTCACTCTTTGGAAGGATCCCAACAGCGATTTGAGCGCGGATTCGGCCTCGGAATATTTTTTCAGCTGGATCTGGCAGGCGGCGACACCGCGCAGCGCACCGCCCTCGAGCAAGGGATAGCCTTTGCCTTCTTGACGGGCGCGTTCGAACTTGGTCAGGGCCACGGCGTACTCGGATTTGGCAAAATGGACGTCGCCCAGTTGCAGGGCAGCCTTCGAGACTTCCATCCCCGAATAGCCCGCAAGCACCTTTTCAAACAAGGCGATGGCGCTGTCGTTGCGGCCATTGTCCAAGTTGATGTAGGCGCGGCCCACGATGCGATGGGCTTGTTGCTGGGAAGAATTGGTTCTCCAGGTCCAAAAACTCCAGGCGGCGGCGGCACAAGCGATCACGACGAAGGCCGTCAACCAAGCGCCTTGGCTCTTCTTCCAGCTGTCCACAAGGGAGTACCAGAACTCGACGGCCCGATCCTCCACGGTCAGGGTGGGGATCTCGTTTTGTGGTGTCATTCGTTTGTCGGCCATAGTTCTTCTGTCCTTATTTAGGGAAAGGCGCTAGAATATAGAACCGGGGGGACCGATCGTTGGAAGATCTCCAAAACTTGCAGACCAGACAGCTGAAAGCGCGACTGGAATCCATCGCCACCGCAGGGGAGATACTGCGCGTTTCCCTGGGGGGGACTTCCCTGGCGGCGGCCGTGCGCACGCTGCTTTTGGGATTGCAAGAGTTGGTTCCTTGTCGAGCCGTCTGCCTTTTCGAGGTGGGAGACCTGACCCTTCGCGAGCTGGGCCGCTTTGTGGAAGGGGAGGAAGCGGAAACTGGCAGAACCTGGAATCTGTCCCAAGAAGGGACTTGCACCCTCGATGCGCTGCGTTTGCATCGGCACACGATGCTGGAATCGGCCCATTCTTTGGTCGATGACGCCTTGCCTGGAAAGACCATTCTGGTCCCCTTTGAAGGTCGATTGGGCGGTGCCCTTCCGGAAAAAAGCGGAGAAGCCTTCCAAGCCTCCCACCTGCTTTGGATCGATTCTCCCGACTCCGCCGAGATCCCCTCGGAAACCCTCGACACCCTGATCGCCTTGGCGAGCCAAGCTGGGGTTTTGTTGACCGGTTTCCGGTATCGCGACGATCTGGAGCGGACCTATTCGGCTCTTCGAGAGGCCAACCAGCGCCTCCAACGCGACATCGATCGCGCCAAACGCATTCAAGAAGGCCTCCTTCCGCATGGCATTCCCCAGGTACCTGGTCTTTTGATGGACTGGCGATACCTCCCTGCCGAAAAAGTGTCGGGCGATTATTTCGACTGCTTTCCGATCGACCCCGACGTTCCCGAAGGACCTCACTGTATCGTCATCGCGGATGTTTCTGGCCATGGGATTTCGGCATCGATGGTGATGGTGATGTTCAAAGTTCTTCTCCGGCGGGAAATTCGCCCCGGTCGCAACCTGACCGACGTGCTGCGCCGCCTGAACAAAACCCTGTTGGACCAAGTGGGTGGGATTCATTTCGTGACCGTGTTCCTGGCGGCCATCGATCCTTCGCAGGCCTCGATGGAATGGTGTTCGGCAGGCCATTGCCCCCAGGTCATTCTGAGGGCCGATGGAAGCGTGGAGGAACTCATGGCGGACGGGGTGTTTGTGGGAATGTTCGAGGATTTCCTCCCCGAGTCCAAAATTTCCCCTCTCCTTCCGGGTGACACATTGCTGTTGTACACCGATGGGATCACCGAAGCCGAAAATCCTTCTGGAGAACTGTTCGGGATGGAACGCCTGCGCGATGATTTGACTGGACTCAAGGATGCTTCGCCCAAAAACGTCCTCGACGGACTCTTGACCTCGATGGAAAGCTTCGTGGAAGGCTGCTCCCGCCAGGACGACCTCACTCTTGTCGCGGTGCGGGCGATTTGAGCAGCCTTCCGGAATCCCTCCTTTCTGTCGGGGGGATTCGCGCCTGGTCCATCGGGAACGTTTTCCAAAATCAGCCCTTCGACGCACGCGATCCCCGGGATCTGGATCGGCTTTCTGGTTGGCTTGGACTGGACACGCCTTTCCGCCAGGCGACCCAGATTCACGGAGACCAGGTCGATCTGGAAGGGACAGAGAATGCCTGCGACGCCTTTCTCGTAAAACTTGGACAAGCGGCCCTGGTGCGCCATGCCGATTGCTTCCCGGTCGTGGTGGCAGCCCCTAGGGAAAGCCTTGCCATCTTGGCGCACTGCGGTTGGAAAGGCACACGCCTGGGGCTGGCGACAAAATCTGTCAGACAACTCGAAGCGATGGGTTGCCGGTCCGAGGAACTTTTTGCCGCCATCGGCCCGGGGATCGGTCCAGATCATTTCGAAGTCGGCCCCGAGGTGCTGGAACAATTTCCGATTCCTTTTCACGCCCAAACGTCCTGGGGCACGCCTTCCGTGGACCTTCCCGCTTTCTTGCTGAGCCAATTGATTCAATCCGGTTTACGGTCTGACCAGATCACCTGCTCCAAAGCGGACACATTTGCAGATCCATCATTCCACAGTTACCGTCGGGAAAAGGAAGTGGCTGGCCGCAATGCTTCGGTTTGTATCGTTTCCGTACCCCTATCTAACGGAGACGCTCAATCATGAAAAAAAGACTTCTCGCTGCCACTGCCCTTCTCGCCATCACCGTTCCAAGCCACGCCTTGGTGGGAATCGGTGTTTCGGGAGGCCTGAACACGACCTCCATCGACGCCAAAAGCGAAACCCTGAATGCCTCTAACGGGCTTCCAGCCTATTTCAACCAGGCTCCCGACGCAAGTTTGAGCTACCAAC
>CAIKAA010000418.1 GCA_903825275.1 uncultured Fibrobacterota bacterium
CAGGTATTTTTGATTTGTGCTCCGCAATTTCGGGAGGAGCCGGATCGCGGCCCGACGGAAACCTTCTCCGTCTTTGATTCGACAGACCAGATTCGTCACCAAAGCTAGGGAGTTTTTTTCGAGGAGATATTGGACCGCTAGGTTGGGGACTTCAGGTTGCGGGCATTCTTTGGAGATCGCCACTTGCTTCAGAATATGTCCAGTTTTCCGAAAAGTGCGCGGATTTCGCAGGGCTTCGAACGCCGTATGGATGGACCAGTCATCTTGGTGTGGCAATAGGCAGAGTTTTCGAAATCCATGCAGTGCTTGATCCTCGCGGGATTGGGCGAGATCGAACAAAATCTGTCCTGTTGTTGATAGGGAACCGGAATGGTTGATGTGAAGCTGGTCGAGAAATATTGAGGCGGCCTTGTACTCCTGTCTGTCTAGCTCGAATCGGAAACACCTCCAGAGTGAACCAGCATCGATTGGATCGAGCTGGTACGCCGCGTGGAAGGCTTCGCGCGCCGCATCGAATTCGCCGAGCTGCTGATGAATGCCACCAATTTTGCGGAGGGTTTCGGCATCGTCTGGGTGGAGTCTGCGAATGTTTTGGTAGGCAGAAATGGCACCCTTGGGATCCTTGTCTTCTTCACACCATTCGCCAAGTCGAGACCAGCCCCAGGAGTAGTCAGGTGAAGACTCCAATACCGATTGCATGGCTTCGCGTGCTTGTTGCGCTGATCCACGCTTGCGCAGGATCCATGCCTTGCGACCGGAAAGTGGATGAGTGTGTTCCTTGTCAGTGGTGATCCCATCCTCGCAGACCAACAATGCCTCTTCGAATTTTCCGGCCTCGGCGAGTGCGGTAACCTTCATATCCCAGGTCTGGATCCTGGTGGGGTCAAGTTCCATCGCGAGATCGAGGGCCGAGACCTTTTCTTCGAGCGTGCCACGATCGATAAGGGAGTTTGCAAGAGTCAGCCATGAATCTGGTGAGTCTGGTTGTCGTTCGACCAGGTTCCGAGCCAACGCCACGGTGCGTTCAGGATTGGATAGCTCCTTGGTCCAAGCCAAATGGGTGCGCCATGCCCAATCCAAATCCGGAGAATGTTGAAGGGCAGATTCGATCTGTTCCAAGGCATCGAGGCGCGATTCACACCGCCACAAAAGGCATGCGTAACTGGCGCGAACCTCGGCTGCTTCGGGCTGTAACGAAAGGGTACGGAGGTAGACGGATTTTGCACTTGGCAGTCGGTCAAGTCTTTCGAGCGCATCCGTCGTTGCCAGAGTCGATGTCGGCCATCCGGGATTCAATTCATAAGCTTTGAAGGCGCATTTGAGCTCGGATTCAATATCCGATCGTTTGCGGTGCACCGTTGCGAGATCGATCCAGATTCGAGGCAGGTGCGGAAAACGGTTCGAAGCTTCGGTCGCACGGTTTAGGGCGTCGTCGAATTTGTTCATCGCCAAATTTTGGTGGACCAAAGCTGACCAGACATGCCAAAGGTCAGGCCTGGCTTGAAGGGCGAAATGGATCTTCTCCAGAACAACACTCGGCTCCAGCAGCGGGCGAGCGTGTTGCAGGTAGGTCAGCAATCCATCGCCCTCGACGACTTGTCTCATCAGTTCGGATTCAACGAGATCAAGGTCCTTTCTGCGTTCTTCTCCATCTGCGCTAGATTGAAGGAAAAGCGAAATCGCGTCTTGGTTGTCGACATCCAGCCGAATAGCGAGCCGGAAGAAATCCCTTGCCTCGTGGATCTGCTTCTGGTGCAACCGAATTCGGCCCGCGACAGACTGGCTAAAGCTGTTCCGGGGCTCTATCCGGCAAGCCTCGATGGCATGGGTCCAAGCCTCCTCCATCTCGTCGCATTGGTTCAAGGCCAAGGCTAACTCTCGATGACCCCATGCATCGCCGCCAGAGAAATCCAAAAGCTTTCGGATGCCCCCAATCCGTTCCTTAGGAGGTCTCGATCCATTCCACTGGATCGACATTCGGCGGAGTCCGTAATGGAATGGGTATTTTTCACATTCGGTTTCCAAGTATTTTTGCGCAGCTTTGGTTCCTTCCAAAATGGATAGGCTGCGGGCGACGCGACCATGGGCGTCCAAGGCCAGAGGATCGAGTTTTAAAAGCGATTGCGACCAATGCATGGACCGTTTGTGGTCCAGCTGTATTTGAGCGATTTCGGCTGAGGCCCTGAGCCAATCCGATTCCTTTGAATTGTTTCTCGCGGAATTCAAAACAAGTTCGGCCCCGTTGCCATCGCCCACTCTTGCCGCCAAGACTGCGGAACGCAGGCGAAGAATTCCGTCGTCGGGTCGACGCTCGATCGATTCAGACAAAACCTGTCGTGCTCGATGTGGTTGTTCCGCCTGGTTCCAGGCCCAGGCCAGGGTCAACGCTGGAAATGGTGACTTGGCGCCGAGGCGATGGAAGCGTTTTTCGAGATACTCGATGGATTCTTGGGTTCCGTAGGTGCGTTGATGGGCGACGAACCAGTTTTGAAAAAGGTCTTCGCGAAATTCTTCGATCAAAGCGGCGAACCAAAGAATCTCGGTGGATTCTTGTCGCTTCCCTTGTTCCCACATCAACCTGGCCACAAGCGAAAATGCATCGCAACTGGTATTCAGTTTGCGCAGCGCTCGACGGGCCAAGGCCTGCGCTTCGGATAATTGAGAGGCGTCGTCTGACAGAATGCGTCCGAGTTCCACATCCAGTGCCGGGTCCTCCACTTCCGTGCAGGATCGGTGGAGAAACGCCAACTTGTCTTCGCGTGTCGCATCCCGCATCGCTTCCAGCCGCCGTAGGCGCAATGCGGGATCCTTTGGAAATTTTTCAATGAGCGAATCAAGCGCTTTCTGTTGAGCAACTGGATTGCTGTCGTAACTGGAAAGTGCCAGACTTGCGTGCAACGAGATGGGGTGGTCAGGGTATTCGGCCTCCAGGAAGGCGACATGCTGTTCGGCTTCTTTGCGATCGAGCCGATCCAGGGCCAAGTGGAGCCGGTGCGACATTTCATAGGCATCCGTGTCGGGAAGGGCGATGGCTTGGATTTTTTCGGATTCGCGCCGTGGCAGGAAAATCATTCCGTGTGGTCCGAACGCCCGGAATCTGTCAAGGAATTCCTCGACGGGAGTTTCGATCAGGGGCGGCTGGGTGGGATCGCGCAGGAGAAGGGTGTTTCGCAGGAGATCGAAACCCACCACGGCCATCATATGGGCCGAAGTGGCACCGACGATGGAAATGGCAAAGGGAATTCCAGCCTCGAGCAATTCGAGCGCGATTTCGCGAGTGACCCGGAACTCCTTGACGATCCAGCCATTCGATTCGGCCCAGCACCGTTGTTTCCAATGTGGTGTTCCGTCGTAGCACATGGCTTCGGCCAGATCGAGGTGCTCCGAAGGCATGTTCCAGAACCGACCAAGAGCGGAAAGTGTCGCCGGTGCACAGGTCTTGAAGTTCTGACGGACGTAGGACACTGCATGGACAGTTCGCGCGCCGAGCCGTGAGGTTTCGGAAAATCGGTTTTCAAAGGCTTTGTGGAATGGATCGTCTAGTTGGGATGCGAATCGACGGCTTTCTTCGAAGTTGCCCATCAAACGCGCATTCAAGGCCAATTGTGAAAGAATCCACTTCCGTCCTTGAGGCTCAAGGAAGAGTGACAATTCCTGACACTTTTCGAGCATTCTCGAAGACTCTTCCCATTGCTCGTCCTGAGCGAGTAAGACGGTGAGTTGGGCAGGAATTCCGGGGTGTTGTAGCGCACCGCAAGCTTCCCGGAGCAAGGCGATGCTTTCCTCCTTTCGGTTCAGGAGGTGGAGAAGGTGAGCTTTGATCTGGACACCTGGACGGAAGTAGGGCGTCGGATGGAGTTCGAATGAATCCTGTACGAGGTCCAGAGCCTCTTCGATCCGATCTTGCGCTTCGAGGAGTTTGGCTTGGAGAAGTAGAATCCAGGCAAAATCCGGGGCTTGTCGACGGGCATCTTGCAACAGGGAATTGGCGCGTTCGAAATCCCGAAAAAGCAAAGCCGCTGTCCCTTGAACACAAAGGATTTCGGGGTGTTTGGAGGAGTCTTCTCGTAAAAACTTCCAGGCTTCAAGAGGACCTCGTCGCTCCATCAAGATCCTCGCCCACAATGATTTAGCAACAGGATTCGATGGGTCGCAAGCCAGAGCCTTGGCGGCCAAACGGATTCCTAGTTTCAAGCCGCCCAGATGTTCTGCAAGTCGGCTTGCAAGAGCGAGAGCATCACTTCCTTTCCACTGTTGGAAAGACCCGATTGGTTTGCTTAGGTGAAACGCATCAACCGTTCGACCAGTCTCGACCAAATTCCGAACCTGTTCAAGAATTGGTTGAGAAGATTGTGGAGCATTCATCGGGGTCCGAAGATTTGTTTGTGGGGTAGGGGCCGAAATTCACTGGATTTGGCTGCGGCGATCAGGAGCTTCAAAGAAAGAAAAATTGGGCCGTTGTTCAAGGAGCCTTTGATAGCCAGACAACGGTCAAAATTGCCTGTTGCCCCTCGAAAACGGTCAGCGACCGTCAACAACCTTGGAAAATAGGCGGTACGGCCTTGACGGG
>CAIKAA010000419.1 GCA_903825275.1 uncultured Fibrobacterota bacterium
CTGGGCATTTTGCTCTACGAACTGATTTCCTTCAAGAACCCCTACTTGGACCCGCGTTCCTTCCACCAAACGGTGGTGAACGTGATCGCCGCCAACCCTGTCGGGTTGCACCAATTGTGTCCCTGGGTCGACCAGGATTTGGCGGCAGTGGTCCACAAGGCCATGGCACGCGACAAGGCCGATCGCTACCCCACCATGGCCGCCTTTGCCAGTGATTTAAAAGCTTGGCTGGGTGGGCGGCCGGTTTCTGTGCGCCGGCCGGGCATCGAAAAACGGGTGCAGATCTTCGCCAAGGCCAATGCCATGAAGCTTTGGATCGCGCTTGGCGCCTGCGCGTTGTTGGCAGCTGGCTTGGGATGGTGGAGGATCCAAGAAAAACTCGCCAATTCCGCTTGGACGACCGCCGTCGAAGAAACCTTCGATTCCCCCACTCCGGCCTTGGATTTCCAGTCCTTCCGGGTGTCTGGATCGAGTGATACCACCCTCACGGCCTCCAACGATTGGCGGGTTGAAAACGGTCGGTTGGTCTGCCACACCACAGGCACCTCAATTTGCCGGACCCGACAGGAATTTCCCGGCGACGTGAGGCTGGAGTTCGAAGTCACAGGTCTCCATGGAAACATCCACGATTTCAACGCCTTTTTGTGCGGGGAAAGTCCCACCGAAGGAGCAAGGTTTTTCCTGGGTCGCAGCGGCACCTTGCAAGCCGGCATCGAGGCCGCTGGGGAAAGCCGATGGCTGCCACAGCGGGTCATGCTGGGGGCTGACAACACGTACCATGTGGCTGTGGAACGGGATCGGGATCTGCTGCGGCTCTGGGTGGATGGAAGCCTGGTGGAAGAGCGGCCCCTGGTCCAGCCCTTGTTGCCCCAAGGCGGCTGCCACATCGGCTTCTTCACCTGGAATGGCCAGGTCGCGGTGGACAACATTCGGGTGCGGCGACGCGCCGTCCCCTTGCGCCCCGAACCCACGGTGGTCGCCGATGCCATGTTGGACATCGGCGAGCTGGACCGGGCGATCGACGCCTACCGGCTGGTTGCCCAAGCCTATCCTTCCAATTCCTCGGCCCAGGAAGCTCGCCTGAGTTTGGGGACGGTCCTGTTGGCGCGCAACCAATTGGCCCAAGCCCGCGACCTGTTCGTGGAGGTGTCCAAACAGCCAGCCAACAAATCCATTTTGGCCCGATCCTTGGTCCTCAGGAGCATGGTGGAATTGAAAGCCAGCGACGGGGTCGCCTCCCTAAAGTCTCTGCAGAGATTGGAGGAAGAAGCCCCCGACCACACAGCCATGATTGCCGGGATCCAACTTCAGCTGGACCGCATGGAGCCCTGTTTGGACCTGTCTCAACCGATGTATTTCGGGTGTGCCAGCGACGGGGAAATCGTGTTGCGATCCCTGGCGCGGGCCGTGCCCTCCAGCCAAGCTCTATTTGGTCAACAGCACCTTCGGTTTGCCGAAGCCCTACGCCTTTGGGCGGGGATCGCCAACGCCACGGAATTCTTGCGGACGGCCTTGCAATTTTCTCGTTACTACCAAAAGGAATCGCCGGAAATCGCTGCCGGTCTGGAAATCATCAAAGCCCGTCACGAGAGGGATGAGGGCAAGGTCGATGCGGCGCTCCAGACCTTGGGCCGGGTCGTGGACGACCGGGTTTACCGGAATGCCTCCCGATCCAAACAGGAAGCGTTGATCGAGATTGGTCGGACCCATGCCTGGGAAGGACGTTTGGCCGAATCAGAAAAATGGTTCAAGATGGTCACCGATAATGACCAGTCGGATTCCGACCTGGTCGCTTCGGCCCAATTCGAATGGGGAGTGGCGACGGTCTTGGCGCGGCGCGATGCCAAAAATCATTGGGATGCGGTGCTTTCGCACACCGGTGCGTCTTGGCTGCAACGAGAGACCGCGATGTTTCTGCGCGGACAAATCGATTCGGCCACCTTGCGATCCTGTTACCGTGGCAAGTCGGTTTCCACCGCCGAGGTCCCGCTGTTCCAGGCCTTGGAAGCCTTGCAGCGCAACGACCTTGCGGCCTGGCATGCCAAGGTCGACGAGTTTGTGCGAGGATTCCCCTGGACCATGGGATTGTGGGATTTGCAGCGCGTCTCGCGATGGGCGTCCACACGCACCCCGCGTCCCGCAGAAACGACTCACGAATAAACCTCAGGCTGCGGATTGGCTTTGGAATTTCCCCAAATCGTTGGTAGTCTGAAGAAACCCCGGATTGCTCCTACTTTTAGTGCCGCCCACCCTTCGAGACGCCTCCTTGCAGTCGTCTCCTCAGGATGAGCGGCAACTGAATCGTCCCAATGAGATTTGCCAAACTCTGAGGTTACCGTGATTCGCCTCCTCCACACTTCCGACTGGCATCTGGGACTTGAACTCGGGGGCCACGACCGGCTCGAAGAACAAAAACATTTTCTCGATTGGTTGTTGACCACCTGTCTCCAACGCCAGATCGACGCCTTGCTCGTGAGCGGGGACGTGTACGATGTGGCCAATCCCTCGGTGGCCTCGCAGGCCGCGTTCAGCGATTTTCTGGTCCGCTTCCATCAAGCCATGCCCAACTCGACCTTGGTCGTCGTGGCCGGAAACCACGATTCGGCCTCGCGTTTGGAACTTCCCAAACCGTTCGGCGAAGCCTTGGGAAAGCTCCATTTGAGAGGCGTTGCCACGGACTCTGTCGTGGACTTCCTGATCCCTTTGCGGGATGCGAAGGGCGCGGTGGGAGCGTGGTGCGTGGCGCTGCCGTTTTTGCGGGTCGGCGACTTGGATTGCAAACTCCTTGAAGGCGAGACGCCTCAGGAAGCCTATGTTCGATCCGTGGAAGCCCGGTACCGATCGGTCCGCGAATCGATTGGATCCGGTGACAGGGATCTTCCTTTGGTCACGATGGGACACCTCACGCTAGCGGGTTCGCATCGCGCCGGTTCCGAGCGGATCCTGATTGGCGGCGTGGAATCCGTCCCCGTCCAGGCGCTGTCCCAAGGGTCGGCCTACGTCGCCTTGGGACACATCCATCGCGCCCAGACGGTCGGCTCGGAATTTGTCCGCTACAGCGGCAGCCCCTACCCGGTGGACTTCGACGAGCACCGCTACCACCATCTGGTCCTGGAAGTCGAGGTCGAGGCAGGATCGCCCACGGTGGTCCGCGAAATCGAAGTTCCAGAATTTGTCAATTTGCTTCGGTTTTGCGATCCCTTGGTTTCCTGGGACAAGGTGGAACAAGCTGTCGAGGCCTTTGACTGGTCGATCTGGTCGACCGTCCCCCGAGATCTCCAGCCTTTGGTGGAACTGCGTTACGATGCCTCGATCCTCGTCGATGGTGATCTGAGAAACCGTTGCGAATCGCTCTGCCGAAGCAAGCCTTTCCGTTTGATCGCGTCTCCCAGAGGGATTTCGGACATTGCCTCGGAAAAAGTCTTGACCTCCTTGAACACAGATCTTCGCGAACGCGAAACTCCCGAAGCCTTGCTGTTGCGCCACTGGAAGTCGAAATTCGACGCACCCATCCCCGACCCGGTTCTGACGCGCTTTCGCCAGACCGTGGACGAAGTGTCCCTCGAAGGAACGACTCGATGAGGATTTTGTCGATCCGCGGCGCCAACATCGCCTCGCTAACAGATTTTGACATCGATTTTGGGGTCGAGCCATTGCGATCGGCCGGGATCTTCGCCATCACCGGCCCCACCGGCGCGGGGAAATCGAGCCTTCTGGACGCCATGTGTTTGGCCCTCTACCAAAAAGCGCCGCGATTGGACGACCTGTCGGGACGAGAAACCAAGGTGGAAACCCGATTTGGCTCGATCGGGCAGTCCGACATCCGCAATCTGTTGCGTCATGGATGTGAAACCGGATTCGCCGAATGCGATTTCGTGGGGCGCGATGGCCAAGCCTACCGCGCCCATTGGGGGTACCGCACCGCCAAGAAGAAAGGGGCCTCGGTCCAGGAAGAGATGACCTTGGTCCGTTTGGACGACAACCAAGTCCTGATCGGGTCTTCCAGCCGAAAGGGGGACTTTCAAAGTCAAATCTTGTCGCTGATCGGACTTTCCTACAACCAGTTCATGCGGACCGTCTTGTTGGCCCAAGGCCGTTTCGCCGAATTTCTGCGCTCCAATGAAGACGACCGCGCCGAACTTTTGGAAAAGCTCACCGGAACCGAAATCTACAGCCGCATTTCCCGACGAATTTTTGAGAAGACCAAACAGTCCCAAGACGCGATGGAAACCCTCAAACGCAGCCTGGAGGCCCTGTCGGTTTTGGAAAAACCGCTTCGCCAGGCAAGGATCTCCGAGCTTTCCTCCTTCGAGATTCAGCTTCCCGCTTTAGAACAGCTCTCTTCCAATTTGAGGGGATTTTTGGAAGGATTGGAGCGATTGGCCTCGGCTCGGGTTCGACGAGCCAGCCTCTCCGAGGAACTGAGCCAAGCACGTCTGGGATTCGGCACCAAGACCCTGGAGATCGAAACGCTTCGCACCATGTTGGATCAGGCCGTCGATTCCAAACGGGTCACCGCTCCCCAGTTGGAAAAGGCGCGCGCGCTGGATGCCGGAATCGATCAGGTGCGCGTGCTCGTGGAACACCGCCAAAAGTCCCACCATGCGATTCGAGAGGCCTTGCAAAGGCTCGAATCCGACCATTGCGCCAAACTCAAGGAACATGAGGAACTGGCTCGTTCGGTGCAACTCGATCTGGCCTGGCTGGAGCCAAAGCGCGCCAAGCTCGAACCCTTGGCAACAAACTGGCCCCTTTGGCAGGAGCGATTGAGACAGGCCGAGCGATTTCGACAAGATTTGTCCGGTCTGCGCCAACAAGCGCAACGCTCCCTAGAAGCCCTCGTGGAAATGGACGAGCTTCGCGAACGCTTGGAACGCGATCTGGAGGCACGGGGCGAGCTGGTAGAGGATGTGGTCGCGATCCAAAAGGGATTGGAGTCCACCTCCAAACGGCGCGCCGCGCTCCAATCCGCAGTCGGGTGGGTCGAACTTCGCGAAGACCTTGGCTCACGCGAAAACAGCTTGGCGGATTTAGAGAAACGGCGGGAGGAACTCGCACCCACCGTCGGGGCCTTGGAATCGGCTTGGGCTTTGGCGCTGCGGTTGTGGGAAGAAACCAAGACAGCCCTTTCCGGCGACGTCGCCCACCTTCGAAAAGCTCTTTTGGACGACGAGCCTTGCCCGGTTTGTGGAAGCACCGAGCATCCTTGGGCAACCAACCTTCCTGCCCTAAATTCCCTGTTGGACAGTCACCGCGAAGCTGAACTCTCTTCCCGCAAAGCGTTTGAACAGGCTCGATCCGAAGGGGAGGCGATCCAGGCCCAGATTGTTTCCCAACGCCAAATTCTGACAAACCAACGAGAAAAGATCGGTCGGATGGAATTGGACCCAAGCCTCGTCC
>CAIKAA010000420.1 GCA_903825275.1 uncultured Fibrobacterota bacterium
GAAGAGTAGGTCGCCGCCACAAACCCCTTACGAGCCCTCTCGGTTTAACCACCGAGAGGGTTTCGTGCGTTTGGGGGAATTTCAAACTTAACGATGGCTCCTAAAGTGCGTTTGCGAGAACCCCTTTGGCCTGCTGCCTACAAGAGCGAAAGGAAGCATCTCTTGCAATTCTATCCGCGCACTGAGGGCCGTCGCGCGGATTGACGACGGGGCTTGCCAACTTGTTTGCTGTACTGTCTTGGATTGGTTCGCTCATCGACATTCTCTGAAGGTTTCGGTTGTGGGCGAAATCCAAGCTCAGGTGTATATTTATTCCATGAATTGCACGTTCGGCACCGCTCTGCGAATTACCGACTCCCACCAGGGAGGGTAGTTCAGCGTTGCCAAAATTTGGCTGCTGGCCCGCTCCCAACCACGGGGACGCGGGCTTTTTTGTTTTTGGCCTGGGTCCGGATCCGGTGGTTGGTGACAGGAGCCAATGGCCTACCTAGCGAGGGAATCATGTCTGTAAAATTGTTCGACACCACGTTGCGTGATGGCAACCAAGCCCGCGGTCTTTCCTTTTCTTTGGAAGACAAGCTGGCCATCGCTCGCTTGCTCGATTCGTTTGGGATCCACTACATCGAAGGGGGATGGCCCAATCAAACCAGTCTTCTTGACGTGGAGTTTTTCCAACGCGCCAAAGAGATGGAATGGAAACATGCACGCCTTGCGTGCTTTGGCTCGACCCGCAGACCCAACAAGAAAGCCTCCGAAGACCAGGGGCTTGGTTGCTTGGTCGAAGCGGGATGTCCGGTGGTGACCATTTTTGGCAAATCCTGGGACTTGCACGTCGATCAGGTTTTGCGGGTCAGTCGCGAGGAAAACTTGGCGATGATTTCGGACACATGCAGCTTTCTAAAATCGAAGGGGCGCGAGGTGGTGTATGACGCCGAGCACTTTTTTGATGGATGGAAAGCCAATCCCGAGTATGCTCATGCCACGCTCAAGGCCGCCGTGGAAGGAGGGGCTGATTGGTTGGTGCTTTGCGAAACCAATGGTGGAATGGCGCTTCCCTGGGAATTGGAAGAAATCGTCCGAGAAGTGGGGCGTGCATTTCCGGGTGTAAAGCTGGGAATCCACGCTCACAATGACACTGGCACGGCGGTCGCCAATTCGCTGGTCGCGGTGAGGGCCGGTGCGCTCCAGGTTCAGGGCACGATCAATGGAATCGGTGAACGCTGTGGGAACGCCAACTTGGTCACCATTCTCGCCGATTTGCAGATCAAGATGGGTTTGCCGGTTGTTCCCGATTTGACCAAGCTGCGATCCTTGTCCGTATCGGTTTGGGAAATCGCCAATCTTCCTCAAGATATCCGCGCTCCCTATGTGGGAGACGCCGCGTTTGCCCACAAGGGTGGAATGCACATCGATGGGGTGATCAAGGTTGCGCGATCGTTTGAGCATGTGGATCCGGCCACTGTGGGGAGTGAGCGCGAGTTGATCGTGTCTGATCAGGGAGGTGGAGCCCTCGTTGCAGCACGACTTGCCGAAATCGCACCGGATCTAGATAAAAAGGATCCTCGAGTGTCCGAAATCTTGCAAGAAGTCAAGACGCTGGAAAATGCCGGGTGGCACTTCGAAGTGGCCGAAGCTTCGTTTCAGTTATTGGCCGCGCGACGCCTGGGATTGTTCCAGGCACCGTTTGTGGTCACGCATTATCGGGTGACGGAAGAAATGGGAACCGTGGCTTCCGAGGCCACTGTTCGGGTCGAGGTTGGCCAGGAAACGGCCCATACCGCAGCATTCGGCGATGGACCGGTGGGCGCCTTGGATGCTGCCCTGCGGAAGGCTGTGGTGCGTTTCTTCCCCGAGTTGGAATCTATCCGCCTGACCGACTACAAGGTTCGGGTACTGGAAGGCACAAGTGGGACGGGATCCCGGGTGCGCGTTTGGGTGGAAAGTACCGATGGCCATCGGACTTGGGCTACCGCCGGAGTGAGCGAAAACATCATCGAGGCTTCGTGGCTTGCGTTGGTGGATAGTCTTCTGTATGAACTGTTCCGTCGTCACCGGGTTCCTGAGGGGTGAATCCTGGAGCGGGTCGGGAAAACGGCTTGCAGAAGGTTGTTGGACACGCAATTTTAGAAGACTCAAACGTCCGGATGCCCCAGCATGGGGGCGTTCCAGACTTCAATCCCAGGAGCTCCTTGTGAACCGGTTGCCTCTTCTGCTGCTTTGCTGTGCCGGTGCGGTCTTCGCTGCAGCAAAATACCCATTTCCCTTCAACGTTGATTATCCTCACGGAATCCGGCCCGCTCTCAAGTCCACGACCAACGAGGACATCAATGGGGGCTTCGGAGAATGGATCACCAATTATTACACCGAGTGCCCCGATGGGCTTCGGGCAAGAATCAAGTGGGTTGACCCCGCCGCTGCGGCTCAGGGATGCACTGCGGAAGGAAGCTGCACGGTTTCCGAAGGCATTGGATACGGAATGCTCATCCTGGTCTACATGGACAATGCCACCAACAACACCCAACCCAAGTTCGACAAGCTGCTGAAGTATTACAAGTCCTACCCAGACAACAAGGGTTTGATGAAGTGGGCCATCGATGGCTGCAATGGCGCCAAGCAAGATGGTGCCGCCACCGATGCCGAAATGGATGTGATCCATGCCTTGATCATGGCGAACAAACAATGGGGCAACGCTTCCTACTTGACCGACGCCCTGGATTTGCTGGGGAAGGTTTGGACCTCGGAGGTCGATCAAGGCGCCAAGCTTCTCAAACCAGGAAGCCAATGGACCCAATCGGTGTTCAATCCCAGCTACTTTGCCACCGGTGCGATGCGTGTTTTCCAGAAGGTCGATCCCACCCATGATTGGAATACGGTGGCGGACAACTCCTTGGCCTTGATCAAAAAAAACCGCAATGCCTCGACGGGGTTGGTTTCTGACTGGTGCAACGCCCAAGGACAGTCGCAGAATGTGAATGGATCTGGAACCGGAAAATTTGGGTATGATGCGGCTCGTACCCCCTGGCGGGTCGCGATGGATTATCTGTGGTTTGGCACGACTGCGGCGAAAGAGATCGAAACTCCGATCAATGCCTGGATCAGAACGCTCACCAACAATATTCCGGGACGCATCAGGGCCCAATACAACCAAGACGGCACCACCACGGTCACAAACTGGTCCAATGCCCTGTACATGGGAGCGCTGACCATTCCTGGCATGATGGATTCCTCCAACGCCACCTGGGTTCAGGCCGGATTGACCCAGCTGATGCTTTCCTCTTACGACACGTACTTCAACGCTTCTTGGAAGTTGATCTACCAGCTGACGGTGACAGGAAATCTCCAGAACTTAACCGATTCGATCAAGGCTCCCAATGGCGTGATCACCCATGATGGCCGGATAATCCCCCAAGGTTGGATGGTTCGTTCCTCGTCTGGCAGCTATTCCATCTCTCTTCCCAGCCAAGGCTCTGCAGACCTGTTGGACGTTCGGGGGCATTTGCTGGCTTCAAAGGGCGGCGCAAGCCTTTTGGAATTTGCGAAACCCACCGAACGAGGGGTTTACTTCGCGGTGGTTCGTTGCGCCGGGAAGCAAGCCGTATTGCCGGTGATCAGCGAATAATTCATCGATTCAGCCCATTCCTGACCCGACGTGGAGACACTCCGGGCCAAGCGGGGATCGTCGATGGTTTTTCTGAAGGTGAGATCGGATGCGGGACACGCTTTTGGTGCGGCCCGTTCCTGCTGCGGCGATCAGGTTAAAGTTTCAGCATCCACTTCTGCAGGGAATCATTGACGGCTTTGGGCTGTTCCCACGAGACCATGTGACCAGCCTTTGCCACCACTTCCAGTCGTCCATTCTGGAATCCGGCCGCCATCACGCCGCTTTCTTCCAGGGGCACGACGGCATCTTTTTCGCCACAGATGACTAGGGAAGGGGCTGTGATCTCCCCAAGCAACGGGCTGAAATCGACCCGTGAGGCAATGGCCAACTGGGCCCAGGCGATTCCACGGGCGCGAAGTGGGTTCATGAGTTGGCGGACGGCGAAGCGCAGGTTCAAATCGTGCTGGTCGGTCGCAAGCATCCGGGGCAACATGGCTTCGGCGACAAATTCTGGTGATTCTGCCATGAGCCTTGCCGCAATCGATTTCCGATTGGACGCGGCCTCTGCGGAATCGGAAATCGCACGCGAGGCGACCATCACAAGCCCTTTCAATTGGTCAGGGTAACGGCGGGCAAAGGAAAGCGCCGCATACCCACCCATGGAGTGCCCGACAAGGACCAAGGGACCAAGAGACAAAAACTGGCAAAACTGGAACAATAGATCCGCTAGGGAATCCATGGAAGGAGTTCCCTGAGGGTCGCCGCTTTCCCCAAAACCGGGCAAGTCGAGGGCGATCACCTTGAATTTTTTGGACAGGACGGACATTTGTGGGGCCCACATTCCCTTTTGGAAGGGGAGACCGTGCACAAATACCACCGGAAGTCCCGATCCGGCTTCTTCCCATGCAATTTCTGTTGATTGGATTGTCGTTTTCATGGTCTGGAATCTGCATTTTTATTGTCCAATTAGAATGTCAACCAAACCAGAAGCCAGGGATCGCCTTCAGGTGATCCGAAAAACCGTCCGCCGACGCACCTGGGTGGGGGTTTTGGTGACGGGATTCGCCACGGTGGGAATGGTGGTCGCGGTGTACCTGCAGCAACGGGCGGTTCTGGTCGAGTCGCACCTATTGCAGCAAGACCGGTTGCTGACAGAAATCCAAGGAGCCTTCACCCAACTGCAAGAGCGCCAAATGCGCACCGTCTCGCTCATGGCTCATGTGGTGAGGAGTTTTCCGATGGGGAGCGTGGTTCGCACCCGATCTTGGTCGCTGTTGTCTTCCGATTCCTCGGTGGGACATTTGGCCCAGGTCCATAGCAAAGGCGCGAGGCTTCTGTGGTCGCGAGGTGGCCACCAACCTTGGTTGGCCCGCGAATTCTACGAGGTGCGCTCGGACTTGTCGGTTTCCGATCTAGAAGCCCCACCTCCGGGAAGAGATTCCACTTGGGATGCGGTTTTTTCGGTTCGCGTCAAAAGCGTCTTCCCTGGGCAGGACCTGGAATTGGCCGCTACCGGACATTCCTTGCGAAGTGTTTTGGAGCCTCTCATGATCAATCGAGGGGTTTCCCTTTCTGTGGTCAACAGCAGTGGCCTTTGGTTCCCCCTTTACGACCGAGATTCTGGAGGCCAGGAGCCGCGCGATGCCGTTCCTTTGCCCAGTAGCGTGTTTGAGGAATTGAAGACCCAGCCTCGTGGGATTCTTTGGAAGGACCTTCCTGGGAAGGGGCCATTGGTGGCTGGCGATTTGGTCCACGCGATCCAGGTCAAGGTCTGGGGAAACCTGGATTGGATCCTTGTTTTACATGTACCCCGCCGCGAAATCACCTCGCCCTTGATCGCTCAATTTGGAAGGACAGGATTCTTGTTTGGAATCCTGGGGGCATTGTGGTTGGCCATGGCCTGGGTGTTGGTTCGTCGCGACCTGCGCTTGTCGCGTCTGGAAGAGGATATCGAACACCTGCGACTGTTGCGCCGCAAGGATGAGCAGTTGGTCCAAGCCGAGAAGCTGTCGACCGTGGGTGTTCTGGTGACGGGATTGGCGCATGAAATCGGGACGCCGCTGGGGGTGGTCTCGATGCGTTTGCAGCTGTTGCGACGAAAAGCTCCCGAAAACAGCGATGAGCGCAAAACCTTGGACATTGCCCTTACCCAGCTCGATCGCGTCACCGGTCTGATCCGCCCACTGTTGGATTTCGCGCGGGCCAAACCGGGCCACGAACAGGCTGTGGACATTTCCTGTTCCTGTCGAACGATCCAGGACCTGCTCGGCCCGTTGGCACAAAGACGGTCGGCGGTGTTGGACGTTTCCATCCCAGAGGATCTCCCCAAGGTGAACGGATCCGCGGATGGCATGCAGCAGATTGTCTTGAATCTGGTCATGAATGCGCTGCAAGCGATTCCCGATGGCGGCAGGGTATGGTTATCGGCTCGGTTGGACGGCGAGTTTGTTTGCTTGACGGTGGACGACGATGGCCAGGGAATTCCCGAGGATCGACGGGCGTCGGTTTTCGATCCCTTCTACACCACCAAAAAACAGGGGGAAGGGACGGGGCTGGGTTTGACCGTGGTTCTCGGTCTGGTCCGACAATCGGGTGCCTCGCTGGCGGTGTCCGACAGCCCCATGGGCGGAGCGCGATTTGAAATCCGATTCAAGGTTTGGAGGGGTTGATGGCTCGTTCTGCGATGATCGATGTGGCAGTGGTCGATGACGTCAAAGACATGGCTTTGGCTCTTTGCGACTTGCTGGAAGCGGAAGGAATCCGTTCCGAAGCGTTTACCGACGCCAAGGAAGTGTTGATGCGCGCCCGCGAAGGCAAGGTCCGCGTGGTCCTTTCGGATGTCAACATGCCGGGAATGAACGGGATGGATTTGGTGCGCGAGATGCGTCGGGTCGACAATTCGCTGCCGGTCCTTTTGATCACCGCCTTTGCGACCATGGAAGCCGCCATGGAAGCCGTCCGCGCCGGGGCTTACCATTACTTGACAAAACCTGTCCAAGCCGACGACCTGCTGTTGTGGATCCGGCGCGCTCTGGAAGATGTTCGCATGCGATCCGAGCTCGCGGGTCTCAAAGGCGCCGATGAATCTCTCCACAGCCTGAACGCGTCCATGCAGAAGATTTTGGCCCAAGTGCCGCGATTGGCCCAGTTGTCGGGAACAGTGATGGTCACGGGCGAATCGGGCACGGGGAAGGAACGCGTTTCCAGGGCCTTGCATTTCTTGTCGCATCGTGCCGAAAAACCCTTTGTTCCAGTCAATTGCGGGGCGATTCCCGAAAACCTGATCGAGAGCGAATTGTTCGGACACGAAGAAGGTTCTTTCACGGGGGCCGTGCGCACCCAGGAAGGCATTTTCGAGGTCGCGGGAGAAGGCACGTTGTTCTTGGATGAAATCGGCGAGCTTCCCCTTTCGATGCAGGCCAAACTGCTGCGGGTTTTGCAAGAAGGCCGATTCCGCCGGATCGGATCGCGCAAGGAACTGGAATTCAAGGCGCGGGTGGTGGTGGCGACCAACCGGGACCTGGCGGAAGAAGTTCGTTTGGGTAGGTTTCGCGAAGACCTGTACTACCGCTTCAACGTGATCCCGATCTATCTACCACCCCTTCGCGACCGGTCCGAGGACATCGTCCCCCTTGGACAAAGATTGTTGGACAGGCATTGCCAGCGGGCCGGTTTGCCCACCCGCAGGCTGTCCAAGGAAACCCAAGCCTTGCTATTGGCCCATCGCTGGCCGGGCAACATTCGCGAATTGGGCAATGCCATGGAGCGAGTGGTGGCCTTCGCCGATGGCGACATCTTGCATCCCGATGATTTCTCCTTTCTGCGCCAGGAAACCGCGCGAATTGAAGGCAACGATCCGTTGGAAGACGATTGGCCAACCCTTCAGGAATTGGAGCGGAGATATTTGGACAAGGTCTTGAAGAAAACCGCAGGCCACCGCGGAAAAACCTGCGAGATCCTGGGAATCGACCCCAAAACGCTGTACCGAAAAATGCGGGAAGGTTAAGAGCCTATCCGTAAATAGCGATTCGCCCTGCGATCGGCTGCAAAGCCGCTGGTCTGCTTCAGGCTCGTTCACCGTAGTTCGGTTCACTACGCCTCGCTCGCCTTCATTGACCAGCAACTTTTCGCTCGATCTCGGAATC
>CAIKAA010000421.1 GCA_903825275.1 uncultured Fibrobacterota bacterium
CCATGCGTTGTCCCAAAAAGGATCGCGATTGACTTTCTCCCATCACCTGCAGCAGACCGTGGAAGCCGCCGGGCACCGGAAGAATGTGCGCGTAGAACAGATCGCCGTCCCAAGGTTGACGCCAAGCCCGCACCAGCCAGGGGCGTCCCCAGCGATCGACGCGCAAGGAGTCGACGACGGCCTTGCCCAAGGAGGTGACGCGAATCTCCTTGCCAGCCAGGTTGCGGGTCAGGTGCCCGCCCAAGAGCAAAAGGTCGCCGAGCTTGCGGGAATCGTCGACATATTTTGTCAACATCTCGTTGTCGGGCAGTCGGATGGAGGCGCGCACCAAGCCATCGTCGGCGTTGGAAATCCAGACTCCATTGCCGCCCAGGTCCACAGGATCCCCGCTCTTGCGTACACTCAGCATCCACCAACCGTCGGCCCCCTTTTCAATGGTGGTCGGCAAGTTCTGCATGATGGGAATGATTCGAAGCCTTCCCGACTTGCCGCGCGGAAAGAATTCCGATGCCTCGGACCGCAGCAGGGAATCGCGATCGGCTACCGCTTTGGCGCGCTCGATCCCCCAAACCAAGTGATCGAGGTCCTTCCATCCCGACGGCAAGGCGAAGGTGGTGTCCAAAACAGTCACCAGCTCCCGTTCCACGAGCGAGGGATGAGCGTAGCCCGATCGTTCGTGGTAACGCCCCTTACCCACCCCGAACGCCGACACGACAGCCCAAGGTAGCGCGTAGTTCAGGTTTTCGGATTCCGACTTCATCAGGACCACACCGACCAATCCCCCATTGGCGTCGACCAGCGGACCTCCCGAATTGCCCGGGGAAGCCGCCGCCGAAAAGCGCCAATACTTCCACTCCCCATTTTCTTTTTCCGGCGTTTGGGAAGTCAGCAATCCATCTCGCAAAACGATTCCTTCCCCCAGAGCGTTGCCTACCGCGTGGACAGTTTTTCCTACCCCCAGGTTTTTGGCGGGTCGCAAAGGCTGCTTCACCGACATCCCTGGCACGGTGAACAGCGCGAAATCCTCGTGATTGGAGTATTTCAACATCTTCCCAATGTGGAAGATGCGCCCCGTGGCATCGCGCAGCATGGGCTCCCGAGCGGGGTCGTCCTCACCCAGCCCCATCACATGCGAAGCGGTCAGGACCGTGTCGCGACCAACCGCGAAGGCCGATCCAATCGACCAGACGCTGTCATGGCGCTCCTGGAAGGAAAGATTCTCCAGCGGCAAGCGCTCGGCGTAGGTGGCACCGGTATCCACCGGCTTTGGGACCACGACCTCAAAGACGCAACCCCGAACTCGTTCGAACAGTTTGGAAAGATCGCCCTTCTGGGAAGAAGCAGCGAACAAGGTAGCGGTGGCAAGTGTGGAGGCGCAAAGCATAGATGAGGGGGAAGATACTTAGAGCGGATCCGTAAACTGACTTCGGCGGTAAGATCAGGCCAGAAGAAGCTGGTTCATTCGAGACAAAGCACTTTGTCCCGCCTCCCTTAGTTAAGACTTCTCACCAATCCGCCCAAGGTCCGGACCAAATCCAAAAGGCGCTTTCGGGTATCGCGATCGGGAATGGAGTCGTAAAGCCGGAGCAATTCCGCTCGATCAGGGGATAGAGTCATCGCAGGTTCAAGGGAGATCCAATCGACTTCGGGAAACGCCAAGACACCCGGAGCCACCCCGAGAGCGGCGGCAAACGACTTGACACGCTCCAAGGGAAGAGCATTTTGGCCCCGTTCATACTTCTGGATTTGCTGATGGGAAAGATCGAGCTTCCTCGCTAGGCCTCGCTGAGAAAGTCCAGCCTCTCGGCGAAGGATCCTCAGTTTACCTCCAATCAACTTCTGGAAGTCCTCATTGTTCTCCGCATCGCTCACTGTGGGTGTCAGATACAATGATCTTGAATCAATAAAGAGTTCTTGGCGGTAGACGACTTGAATAAAATCGCCAACCCATAGTTGCCAGCCTCAACTTGAGCTCCAACCAACACCTTTCCGATGATCAATGGCGTTTTACTCCCATCGACCAGAGAATTCACTCCTGAACCCCCAAGAAGAATCCTCCCAATGAGGTCTCACGAATCCTGAACAAGGCCGACAGTAAATCCTTGTTTGGCAAGAAACCGGTGGAAAGTGGCTGGATCAGAAGGGGATGCAAAATCTGATCAAAGAATTTCCGAATCGGGTAGGAAATCCTGGCAGGAAGCGAGACGTTCCCTCGGAACAGTCCTGGGAAGATCTCTTCGCACAAGGAATCCATTTAAAAAAACGACTCCAAGAAAAACCTCCATTTACCTGCTTCGAGGGCCACTTCCTGACTACCAAGGATTGCCATCCATTTTAGCCGATCACACCATAGGACCTTCGTTATCAAGCCTTCGTCTACCTTAGGTTGACGAAGAGACCTGTCATCCAAATACCGGATGCACGACAGCCATTGTCGTCTGTCATATTCTGTCTTTGGTCGAGGAACAAAGTTCTTGCAATCAAGTTCTGTGCTTTGGTAGGATCCACGAGTCAGTTGTTTCGTTTGCTACCAAAATCCATCACAAGGACCGTTCCAGTGGCACTTCTGAAGAAAACCG
>CAIKAA010000422.1 GCA_903825275.1 uncultured Fibrobacterota bacterium
CGATTCCGAGATCGAGCGAAAAGTTGCTGGTCAATGAAGGCGAGCGAGGCGTAGTGAACCCAACTACGGTGAACGAGCCTGAAGCAGACCAGCGGCTTTGCAGCCGATCGCAGGGCGAATCGCTATTTACGGATAGGCTCTTAGCCCTGGGTAAGCCGCAACGCGATGTAATCCACCGCCGACACCAATTTGCCGTAGGGCATGCGAGTGGGTCCGAGCACTCCGACCGTGCCTTTGGCATCTCCGATGCGGTAGTTGTGCGTGACCAAGGACATGGTTCGCAAATGCTCCAAACGGTTTTCCGAACCGATAGTGATGTAGGCGCCCTCGCGGCCCGTCCGCTCTTGGAGAAGCTGGGCCAATTGGGAGCGATCTTCCATGAGCTGGACCAAATTGGTCATCGAGCGTCGTTCGACCAGCTCGGGCTGGGAAAGGACGTTTCCGGCACCTTGCAAAAAGGCGTCCCCGCCTTTGGGAGGATGTGCCAGTTCCAACAAGGCAAATAGGATTTGGTGAACTAGTTCATCGATTTGGGGCGTTTCGGAAGCGGCAACCGGTTCGTTGGAGGAAGCTCGCCACGCCAAATCTCGATGGATTTCCAGGGGCGTGCGTCCCAAGGCCGTCAGATGGACACGACGAACAAGATCTGTCAGCCGTTCTCTCTCCATGGGTTCCTCCAGCTCCACCGCGATGGAGCGGATCAAGCCCGAACCAAACGAGGCCACCAAGAGCAAGGTCTTGTCGCGAACCGGGACCAATTCCAGTCGATCCAATCGGGATCCATCCAAAACCGGAGAAATCGCCACGCCCAATTGGCGGGTAACCTCGGCGAGCGCCAGCGCCGCAGCCGCCAAGAGTTGGTCTTCCGATTTTGCCTGGTTCAAGGTGGCGTCGACCAAATTGCGTTCCACTTCGGAAAGCGGGGATTGGGGCATGATTTGGTCGACCCACACTCGAAAGCCGCGGTCTGTGGGTTGACGTCCGGCCGAAGTGTGGGGCTGATCGATCAGCCCCATCTCTTCCATGTCGGCCATCACGTTGCGAATGGTGGCCGACGACAAGGCGTCGACGATGTCCTTGCTGACCTGGCGCGATCCGACAGGTTCTGCATTGCCGATGTACCTGCGGACGATGCTGGAGAGAACCATTCTTTGTCGTTCCGACAAATGGGTCGGAATCTGGCCCTCGACCGATCCTAATGGAAGGGGCTCGCTCACGGCGCCAAGCCATTCGGAGGGACAGAGAAAGCGGCTTTCAGATTGTTCATTTTCAAATTTTTCCTTGTTTCCCAATTTCCTTGGGGCGTCGACCCTCTTAGCTTCATGTCAAATATTATCCTTCGAACATCTGTATTGACAGAAGGAGGTTTTTCCTTGCGTCCAATTTTTTCCATGGCACTAGTTGCTTTCGGCGCGGCCTTGGCCACCGAAGTCCCTTACCCTCAGATGATCCACTGGAACGGAACCCGTGGATTGTCGCAAACTCGCTCGGCAGAAAGCCTGGGCGAAGGCTACATGACCTTGGCGGCCTCTGGCTCCTGGTATGAGGTGGACCAGGAAGTGATTGGGAGCACGCCTCCTCCCCACACCAATGTACAGCTCGGAATGCTTTCGCTGGGTTTGGGACTTGGTCCTTGGGCTGACTTTTCCGTTTGGACCTCGGCCTTCAATGTGCCTGGCTGGGACAGTGCCAACATCAAGAAAAGCGGGTTTGGCGCCAGTGGTGCCCAATTGCAGCTCCAAGGACCTTGGGATGAAGATTTCCCGTTGCGCGCGGCCGTCCAACTGGGAATTCTTGGTGGATCGCAAAACCCAATCCAGACGGGATTGACCGCTGACGGAAAAGCTCGGGCCGATGGTTGGGACTATGTCCAGACCCGCACCGGTTACGATGTCCAAGCGACGTTTTTGCAAACGTTGCGACTGGGCAGCGAGTCCTTTCCGGTCCGAATTCACCTGAATGAAGGCCTCCTTTCCTCGCTCAAATCGGAGCATGAAGATCTTTTGATGATCGACGGCGGCTTGGAGTTGACGCCGGTTTCGGTCTTGACCATCGGCATGGAAGGTCATCAAAGATCCTTCCTGGACAAGTACGACATGGAACAAGATCCATTCTGGGTGACCGGGTCCTTCACCTTCCACCTCCCCGGCGATGCCAACTTCCAAATTGGCGGGGATTTGCGGTTGTCCAGTGGTCGCTCGACGGAACGTGACAAAAATGCCCTGGATCCGTGGCGGGCATTTGGCTCCTTTACGGTCGGATTTGACTTGCTGGCCGGCAAGCGCAAAGCCCAGCAAGAAGCCCTGATGGCCGATTCCATGGAACACCAACGGTTGAACAACTTGATCGCCGAAGGCGAGGCCAAGGCCCGTCGGATCCAGAAGAGCATGGACAGCTCCGGAGAAGTCACCCGGGCCAATCTCGCCGATCGGGACAGTCTGGAAGCCCGGCTGCGGGCCGATTCCACCCGCTTGATGCAAGGTCTCTAGTTGTGCCAGAGGGACGGCTCCTCGGCTCGCTACCAGGTGGCTCGCATGAACGACAGCTTGTCACGTCGTTCCAGCCAGGATTCGGCTGCCCTAGCCGATGCGCGTCGGCAAATCGAAGAAGAACGCCTCAAACGCGGCGATCTGGAAGCCTCCTTCCTGAAAACCGGCATGATGAATTTGGATGCGGTGTACTTCAACATGGGCAAGGCAACCATCACGGCCAATTCCAAACCCTACTTGAATTTGATCGGCGCCATTCTGGTCAAGTACCCCAAGCTCAAGTTTGAAATTGGCGGCCACACCGACAACAAGGGTCTGCCCAAAGCCAACATGAAGCTGTCGCAGGCCCGGGCCCAAGCGGTCTTGAGGCATTTGACCTCCGTCAACCCCGATTTGGCCAGCCACATTGCGGCAAAGGGGTATGGCGACACCAAACCCAAGGCCACGAATAAAACCACCGAAGGTCGTGAGATGAACCGGCGTGTGGAAATCATCGTGACCAATTTGGAAGCCTTGAAGGAATACGTAAAACCGTAATCCTTTGGACCTTTAGGATCGTTGCAAGGCTGGGAACTTTTGTTCCCGGCCTTTTTTTGTCATCTTTGGAATCCCCCCAAAGGGGCATCAAAATGAGCCTAAACACCGCGATCGGTAGGGGTGCCCTTGGCACCTAGGGTGCTCCGCCAAATATCTGGTGCCGCAGCGGTTGGGACGACTCCCAAAGGTCCCTGCCGGTTTCGTGGTGCCGTAGCAGTCGGCGCCGATCAGGGCAGGCCGCACGCCCGAACGGCGAAGTGGATTGGGTTTCGGGGAGGACCAATCCAGGCTTCCACGACAGCTATTTGGGCACCTGCATGGGGAGCGATTCCTGGCAAGGGCCGTGGATTACCCTAAAAATTCGATGGCCTCCCCTACGGCTTCGTAGACACGTTCCAATTGGGACTCGCGAATGCTGTAGGGGGGCAGGACATACATGGTATTCCCTAAGGGGCGAACCAAAACGCCGGCTTCTCGACAGAATTTGGCAACTTCCTGGCCGCGGTTGGCGAGGTATTTTTGGCTGGGGTCCTCGTCGGGGGAAGAGGGCAATTCAAAGGCCGCGATGGTTCCCAAAACTCGCGCCCCGGTGATGGGAGACTCCCGGGCAAGCGTGGATAATTCTTGTCGTTGCCACCCTTCCAAATCGACCAAGCGCTGACTGGTTTGAGGATCCTGAAGAATTTCCAAGGCGGCCAATCCAGCAGCGCATCCCAGCGGGTTACCGGTAAACGAATGCCCGTGGAAAAAGGCTTCTTTGCGGTCTTCGGAAAGGAAATCCCGATAAATCTCCTCTCGAAAGGCGGTGGCACCCAGAGGCAAAAAGCCTCCTGTCAGCCCCTTGGAAAGACAAATCGCGGCAGGATTCAAGTCCGGTCTTTCCCCAATGGATCGGCAGGCAAAATTGCCGCCCGTTCGACCAAAACCTGTGAACACCTCATCGGCAATCCAGGGGATCTTGAACTGATTGCACAGTCGATCGAGCCCCTCTAGGTAGGAGCGAGGATACATCCGCATCCCTCCCGACCCTTGGACCAAAGGTTCAATCACGATACAAGCCACCTGGCCTGCGTTGGATCGAATCCAGGCCTCTGCAGTCAGAAGCGCCTGATCGGCAGCGATTTGTGCCGGTTCCGAAAAGGGGTCCCAGGATCCCGCCGGGGTGGGTAGCCGATCGACCTCGAATAGCAAGGACTCGAAGGGTTGGGAAAACACCGACCTCGCTCCCGCTGCCATGGCCCCGAAGGTATCCCCGTGATAGGCATCTTCCAAGGCGGCGACCTTGGGGTGTTGCACACCTCGGCGACGGGCCATCTGCACACACACTTTGATGGCCACTTCTATCGCGGTCGAGCCATTGTCCGAATAAAACAGTCGATTCATGTTCCCCGGCAGCAACGGCAGGAGCGCTTCGGCCAGTTGGACCCCTGGCTCATGGGTGCAACCCGCAAAGATCACCTGTTCCATCACCTTGGACTGTGCAGAGATAGCCCGAGCAATTTTGGGGTGCGTGTGACCGTGGTTGGTCACCCACCAACTCGAACAGGCATCGATGATTTCTTCATTTTCAGAAGTGTGCAGCAAGGCTCCATGGGCGGATTGAATTTCCAGGGGAACGGGAGCCATCTGGTGTTGGGTGTAGGGATGCCAAATTGTTTGGGAATCCCGCTGGCTCAAGCTCAAGTGGGTGGTCGACGAGTTGGTCCGAGGGGTTTCTTCTTCACAGGGATCGATCCAGTCTCCCCTACGCCAACCAGCAACCAGCTCCTGGATCGACGTGGAATCGACGGGGTAAAGTTCTGGCACTCGCCCTAAAATGGGGACCTTGCCTCGGTCTCGAATCTGGCGAGCATTTTCTCCATGGGCTGGGCCATTTAATAGGATTCCAGCGATTTCACCCCCGCGGGCCCGGATGCATTGCACCGTTGCCAAGGTATGGTGGAGGGTCCCCAAATGGGTGGACGACACAATCAACAAGGGCAATCCGAGCCCTTTGGCAAGGTCGATCATGTCCTCGGAATCGTTGAGGGGAACCAAAGGTCCCCCAGCGCCTTCGACGACCATCGAGTAGCCAAAGGGGCGCTCCTCCAACAAGGTGTGCAACTCGATCCGACAAGCTTCCAAATGCGCCGCCCAGTGGGGAGAGGCTGGCTCTTGGAGATGGTAGGTCGACGAATGAATGGGAGTGCAATTTGTAAGCCGCAGGATTTCTAAACAGTCTAAAACCTGACCGGTTTGGATCGGCTTCCAATAATCAGCTTCCCACAAGGCACAAAGGACCGCACTGCACAGGGTCTTGCCCACATCGGTTCCGGTTCCGGTCACAAAGACGGACTGAGGAAAAGGCGGCATCAACAGAGGGTGATCAATTCGCATCCAAGGCCTTTAGAAATTCGTCAAGATCGTGTTGTTGCAAGTCGGCAGAAAGGGCCACCCGCAGTCGCTCTGTTCCTTGGGGAACCGTCGGGGAGCGGATGGGGTTGAGATAGATTCCGTTTTGGCCCAATCGATCACTCACTTGCACAGCCCGAGCAATCCCCCCGCACAACAGCGGGAAGATGGGGGTTGGAAGGGGGCGAGGAGAGAGAAACCATCCCCTCGATCGAACTTCTTGTTCCAAACGTTTGCACAGTTGGAAAAGATGGTCCCTGGTGTCGTTTTCCATTTGACTGAGGTGCCAGGCGGTACGGGCCGCCACGATCGCAAGGGGAGAGGGCGCTGTGGTGAAGATAAAGGCTCGGGAGTGATTGACAATCGATTCAATGACCGAAGGATGGGTGCAAAGGATGCCTCCGCTTGAGGCCAGTCCTTTCCCAAATCCATGGGTCGAGCCAACAAAGGTGAAATC
>CAIKAA010000423.1 GCA_903825275.1 uncultured Fibrobacterota bacterium
CGATTCCGAGATCGAGCGAAAAGTTGCTGGTCAATGAAGGCGAGCGAGGCGTAGTGAACCCAACTACGGTGAACGAGCCTGAAGCAGACCAGCGGCTTTGCAGCCGATCGCAGGGCGAATCGCTATTTACGGATAGGCTCTAAGGCCCCTTCCTCTCATTCCAAAGCCAGCGAGGGCACGGCTGTCCCACGCACCATTTCGTGGGCGGCTTTCTGGACCCGTAGCCCCAGAACGATGAAGGTTTTGAGCCGTTCGTCGTCGGGCATGTGCCGTCCCGACATTTCCAGGGAGCACATCGATTCGTGGGAATCGAGAGAATGCAGTTGCTGGTCGACGTCCTGGGAAACGGGAAGAACCCATTTCAGCCCTTCCAAAAGGTCGAGGAAGGAATGGTTGTGGGGAAGGCTTCCCGCACTCATCAAGATGGACATGACGTGTTTTTCGATGGCCATCGTCAACAGGTTGAACCGCATCTCGGTGGTAAAAATGTTGGGTCGCTTGTCGCCGTTCACCACCACCTTGAGGTAGGCGTCCCCCTCCTGGAGGAAGTCTTCGGTTCCCGTGATCTCGAGAGCAGATTCGAACCTGGACATGGCACTTCCTTCCTTGCCGGGACACCGAAACCGACGGGACCATTGTCACGTCGACATTTCCCCAATGCAAAGGTCAGTCCAACCCACTGCCAAGACCGAGATTCAGCTCAACCAATCCAACAACGGCCAAGCCAGGGTTTCCATTTTTGACAAGATGTCGACGGAATCGACAAATCAGACTCTTACTTGAACTCTTCGGGTCGAATGGAAAGACGCTCCATGGTGCGGATCAACACCTTGCGATCGACTTCCAAAATGCGGGCCGTGAGGCTCACATTGCCGAGAGCTTTGGCCAACGTTTCGCGGATTGCTTCGGCCTCGGCGCGGTCACGGATGGCATAAAGCGACGTGGATGAGTCGAGATCAGCCGGGGTCGAGGGCAATTCATCCTCGTTGGTGTCCAACCCCAAATCCTTGGGACGGATCCGGTCCGACTCGCCCAAAATCACGGCTTTTTGGACCACGTTTTCGAGCTCGCGAACATTGCCGGGCCAGGGATGGGCCAAAATCGCCTTTTCGGCTGCCCGCGACAGGGTGCGTTCTGCCAATCCGTACTGGACCGAAAACCTTCGGCAGAAATGGGCGGCCAGCAAGATCACATCCCGACCGCGCTCGCGCAACGGGGGGAGGGTGATCGGAACCACCGCAACTCGGTAGTACAGATCGGCCCGGAATCGGCCGGCGGCCACTTCGTCTTTGAGGTTGCGGTTGGTGGCGGTGACTAACCGGAAATCGACCCGAATCGGCTCCGACCCGCCCACGCGGACCAGCTCGCCTTGCTGCAGGACCCGAAGCAGTTTGACTTGTAGGCCGAGCGGGAGTTCGCCGAGTTCATCGAGGAAAAGGGTGCCGCCGTTGGCCTTTTCGATCCAACCTTCCTTGCGGGCGCCCGCTCCGGTAAAGGCGCCTTTTTCATGGCCAAACAGCTCGCTTTCCATCAAGTTTTCGGGGATCGCCCCGCAATTGATCGCCACAAAGGCGGCATCCTTGCGGCGGCTCGAATCGTGGACGAATCGCGCCAGCAGTTCCTTGCCGGTTCCGGTTTCCCCGTGCACGTGCACCGGCACCTCCGACATGGCGACCCGCGCGGTCTCGTGGAGGATGGATTCCATCTGGGAGCTTTCGTGCAAGATGGAGGCCGACCCCGCCTTGCGCGAGGCGTCGTCCTGCAAGTTCTCGATGGCCTTGCGCTGATTTTCGCGGTGGGCGATTTGGCCCGCGATTTCCGAAAACAGCGAGCGCAGCGATTCGAACAAGACAAGATCTGTCACCAAAAAAGAAGGGTGTCCCGACAAACGGTCGGCGTACAAGAACCCCTCTTCGCCATCGGGAAGCGAGAGCGGAGCGCACAAAATGGACCGGATCCCATTGAGCTGGACGCTTTCCCCAGAGGGGAGACGGGTCAAATCCTGGTCTCCCAACAGCACCGACCGCCCCGCCTCTTCGGCTTGACGCAGCGCCGACGAAGAAAACCGGCTCGAGGGCGCACCCGCGGGGCACGAGGCCAAGGTCCGCCACAAGCCCTCGCCCACCCCCCGGTGCAAGACACGCACGCCATCGCACTCCAACAACCGCGCCGCGGCGACCACGATGTCGAGCACGACTTTGCCGGGATCCCGCTCGCGCAAAAGTCCCGCCACCCCGTCGACGAGATCCGACAAAGGCGTGCCTTTGCGATCGACCGGACCGGTCGCGGGAACGGATTCTGGCTCCTTTTCCAAAAAGACAAATTCTGTCTTTCCAGCAAGGATTTTGGCGCCGTGGACCAGTCGAACTTCTTCCAACACATTGTGGCCGTCCAACTTGAGGACCACTCCGGCTTCCAATCTCCGCAGGGTCCAATTTCCCATTTGGAAAACCAGAAAGGCATGTTGGGGACGAAGGGTTGGGTCTTCCACCCGCACTTGGCAATCCGGGTCGGACCCCAAGGTGGCGAGCCTGCGCCCCAATGGAAATTTTTGTCCGCCAATAGATTCCAGACAAGGGTAAATAGAATCTGTCATCGAGAAACTCCTCTTCCTTCACGCAGCGGCAAGGCCTGGATGTTTCGAGGTTCCACAGGGCCTCGCACTCTTTCTCCGAATCCCGAATCCCGCATCAGGGATGCCTTGACCGAGACGGATGGAGCACGGGGGCGATGGAGCGCCCAATAAGCGATCATTCCGACCAAAAGCAACACAACCACCACAGCGGGCCACCAGCGACGCGGTCCTTTCTGGCGACCCAAACGCACTTTGGGCAAGAGTCCCAAAGCGTCCGACTGGTCCGGATCAAGCTCCAAGGCTTGTTGGATCATGGCCAAGGCTTCCGACGGCAAGCCGTCTTGCAACAAGGCCGACGCCTCTTCGACCATCAACCTGGCCAGATTTCGATCGGCTTGCTCGCCAACTCGCTCCAGAAAATGGACCGGAGGCGATCCGACTTCTGGCAATTCTGTGTCGATCTGGTTGGCACAAGGCCCACGCCGCGCCGGATCTTCCCGAAGCAGAAGATCGATCCATGGCACCCATTCAACCGCAGTCATCCGCAAGCGTTTCCAGCCGTTGGACCCTTCTGCGGGAGTGGGACGAGCGCCCACCAAAATTTCGTGCAGCACAACTCCCAACGACCAAAGATCGGCGCGGCGCGGATCGCAACCCGTCGTTCCCCGTTCGGGCGCCATGTATCCCGCCGTGCCTCCAGGAACGTCTTGGGAAATCGACGCCGAAAACCCCAAATCGACCAGCCGGATTTTGCCACTGGCTTCGACGATCAAATTCTCGGGTTTCAAGTCTCCATGGGCGCGATCGGCTTGGTGCAATTGGGCCAAAGATTCTGCCAATGCCCTGGCCAAAAAGGCCGCTTCGTAAGCTTCGAGTCCTTGGGATATCGCCTCGCGCAGGGAAATGCCATGGATGTATTCCATGGAAATCCACTCCGACCGTCGCTGGGAGACAAAGCCATAAACGGTTGGCAAACAAGCCAGCGGGGCGGCGGCCAAGGCCTGGGCCTCTTCGATGGCATTCTTGTCGCCTCGGGGAACTTCCTTGAGGGCAACCCAACGCCCCAAGCTGTCTTGGCGGGCGCGAAACACGGTTCCAAAAGCGCCTTTCCCCACGGGCACGGCACGCGAAAACCCGCTCGGCAAGACGCGTTTCAAGGTCCATCTCCGTCGCGAACCATCCGGTCCAGCCACCAGAGGATTTCGGGATCCTTGGGAGCCAGCCGCGAGGCTTTGACGATGTGGTCGATGGCGACCAATTTTCGTCCCCTAGTCCATTCAACCAACGCCAGATTGAAAAAGGCGTCGACATCCGTCGAGTCGATGGCGGTGTTTTGCAAAAACAGTTCGGCAGCGCGATCCGGGTCTCCCCGGCGATCGACCAGGATGGCCAAAAGATTCCTCGCTGGGGTGGCTTTGGGCCGTTTTTCCAAAATGGATTCCAAATTTTTCACCGCGCGATCGGAGTCTTGGGCGTGCAACAGACTTCGCGCCTGACCAAAACGCGCCTCTTCTGCCAAGGCTTGGCAGGCCGAATCTTGGGGGGCTTTCTCGAATTCCCGCACCGCCTTGGACCAATCCGATGGCTTGTCCTCACCATCTTCGGCACGCGATCGCGCCACCAACAGGTTTGCCTCTCCCAATCCGCGGCGTAGGCTCGAATCTAGGGGGTCTCGGTCGAGGGCCACAGCATAGAACCGCGCGGCGCGTTCGCCATCGCCCATTGCCAGCGCATCCTGGGCTTGCTGTCGAGGTTGTGAGCAAGCGACCAACATCCCCAAGCCCGCCATCGCGAGCCCTGTCAGGATCCGGTTCACCACGACACCGAAGTGGATGCGTTCCATATCGATCGAGTATAGGAAGAACCATCGACGACATGTTCCAAATTCGAGATGTTGCGGATCCAAGTCCATTGGAGTTGGACCGCCATTCGCTTGGATACTTGGCTTGTCAAACTGGCCGAGAGGGTCCAGGTTTGGTCCACCCGTGGGCGACGGAGGGCGATTGGTGCCATCAGGGAACGCAGGGGATTCATGACCCAATACGCAATTCCACTATTGGCATCACGGTACAGAAGGACTTCCCCCGAGGAGAGGTCGCTTTCATTGTAAACGCTGTCCAGGTCACCCACCAAAATATTCTGATCGTGCAGCCAATTGGTTTGGGCGTAGTCCAACCCCAATTGAACCGTCACATTTCCGGGCAACACTTTGGACAGCGATCCTTGGGCATTCCAACGATTCCAATCACCGCGGGAATCGACCGGGTATTGAAATCCATCTTGGACTTGGACGCTTTGGCCCGGAAACAGTCCTCGTAGGACGTCGGCTCTTTGGATCCTGTTGTAGGTGAGAGGATTGCCTTCCTTCCCGAGGAATTGAATCTTCATCGAGTCTTTATTCTCCACCCCCAGGCCAGCCCCGCGGACATCGACCGTTCTGGTTGTGCGGTCGGTGAACACGCCGAACTCCTCCCGGTTGCGATCGATCAGCCACCCAAATCCGCCGCCGAGCGTCCCTTGGATTCCCCAGAACAAGGGCCGACTCGCGGTGAGGGAGTGATTTCCGGTGGCGTTCAAAAAGGTGCTTCCGTCCTGGAAGGCCAGATTGGCGGAATTGGATTGGACCAAACTCAACCAAGACCAATTCTTCTTGGCTTCCAGGTATGCCGAATAATCTTGGAAATCCCCCGATTCCTGACCTGGATACATCACCGTCGTCCAGCCTGCCGAAACCTGGCCTGTGAGGTCGACGCCTTTGCAATTCACGCTCCCCCCGACCTGGGCGATTTGTCTCCAGTCCGCACTGAGCCAGGTCTTCAGCTCCTGATCAAAAATCACTTGCACCGGAACTTGAAAGCCAAGAAATGCGTCGCCAAGAAACAGTTGCATGGCAAATTGCGAGGTCACCGGAAATTGCCCCCCGGCAAAGACCACGGAATCCCCCGTGAATTGTTCCAAGGCTTTTTGCTTGGCCGCACCCAGGGCTGAATCTTGCGAAGCGGTGGTATGCAACACTAGGGCGGAAAAGCGAAGGATCGAGAAGGAGTCTGCCATGCGGCTTGAAATCCCCTGGTACATCCACCCTCCCGATCCTCCCATCGACCAGTGGACCGTCGGCACCAGAGGCTCATCCTCTAGGTGGACAGGCTGGGTAACAAATTCGTCCCCCAAGGCTTTTTCCACCTGAGCGGCTTCCTCACCCAAACCGATCTTTCGCAAGAGTTGGGCGCGGTAGAGGACCAGCTCGATCCGCCCCGCGGTGTCGACCTTGTTGTCGGCATAGGTCGCCGAAAGGGCATCGACCATCCGGTCATCGCATTCCAACGCTTGGCTCAAGCGAAGCATCAGGGCATTGGAGGAATCGCCCTCTCCATGGGCTTTCAACAAGTCGGTCACGGCTTTTTGGCAATTCCCGCTGTCCATGGCGCGAAAGCCGTTTTGGCGATCCTTGATCGCCTCTGGGGAAACGGCAAAGGCCACCTGGGTGGCCAACAAAATCACCGACCAGAGTCGGAAACTCAACGGGGTAAGACCGCCCGGTCCACCCATTGGGCTGATCCCGATCGAACCCGAATCACGACAAGCCCTGGATTCGACTGATCTGGACGCCAGTTCCAAACGCCATTCCCTCCCGAGGAAACCCGGCCAGCCACCATCCTGCCCTGAAGGTCCACCACGCTGATTTCTGGGACAGAATTTGTCTCCGTCATCACGCTGATGCCTTTGTTGTCCGCGACCATCCGTTTGGGCCGCATCGAGCGAGAGGGATGAACCTGGACACCAACTGCCGGAATCTGGCTAAAGGTCAGGGAGAGCTTGACGCTATCCATCACGGCCAAGTAGGTACTCGAGGCAGAGTCAATATCCGCAGTATCGCCTTCGATGGACATGACCCAACCGATGTCGCCCAGTCCGGTGATCCGGTAGTACCGATCCTGCATCGGAGACAAAAGCTGGGTCGAGGAAGAATCGCAGATTGCCGAACGCCCATAAACCTCGCGGGCGTAGGCTCCATCCACTCGCATCGTGTCGTCGGAAAGCAGCACCCCGTAGCAATCCCCTTGCAGGATGTATTCTCGAACCAGTGCCTCGTCATTGACCCAGCCGAACGACGACCCCGAGGTGTTGTAGGTCCCGGAATAAACCTCAAACTGGAACCAGGCTCCATGAACTCCCGTGGTGTCGTTCATGGAGTAGTAGCGGAAATCCGAACCTCCCCCCAGATACGAAAGGCTCCAGCCCTTGGGCACCCAGATCGAAAGGCCAAGATCCGGGGGGGCAACCCGTTGTGCAAAAGCCGAGGTCGCACTCAACACGAGCCCTGCGAACAGGGCTGTCCATTTGGTCATTGACGAAATCCAGGGGGTGTGGTTTTGGCCTGAGGGCGTGATTGAAGTTGATGCTCCAACTGACGCAAGCGAGCCTCTACCCGTTCCCGTTCCTGGGGGGTCAGGTTGTCCAAGGCGTGCGTGCGGCGTGTCTGGGCTTCCCGACGCAGGCTGTCCAACCATTGGTTCCGTTCCTGGACAGTGAGGCGGGACAAGGTGTCGTGCCGGGCGTTGAGCTCGGTCCGCGCTTGTTCCACTTTGGCCTTCAGGTCGGCAGGAAGATGGGAGCGCAACTCGGTCAGAGTCACGCTGTCTTTCTTGGAAACCTCGATGGATCCTGCGTGCAAAGCCGAACCCAACCCCAATAACATCCACATCATGTCACTCCCCCACGGACGAACCTGCCCACATGGTGAGCAAGCTTGGTGCCAGGAAAGGCCATGAGATGGAGATTGACTCGGGCTGGACATCGTGTGTGTATTCTCCATCCTAGATGCCCCAAAGTCAATTCGATCTGGGTTAGATCGCCCCAAAACCGTTCGCGGCTGTTCGCGACTTAGTCCCAAACTCCCCGGAAAACCTCGACCGCATTTCCGGTCAACTGGACCTCTCCCTGGCCGTCCCAATCGAGGCTGAGCCGACCTCCCAACAAATCGATTTCCACCGCTCCTTGGGTGTGTCCGCGCAAGCGACTGGCCACGCACACCGCGCTGGCCCCGGTCCCGCAGGCCCAGGTTTCGCCCGAGCCACGCTCCCAGGTACGCTGGCGCAAATGCCCGGGTCCCATCACCTGCACAAATTCAGCGTTCACCCGCTGGGGGAAGGCCGGATGGTTTTCAATCAACGGTCCGATTTCGTGAACCGGAAAGGTTTCGGTCTCTTCTACAAATACCACGAAGTGGGGATTCCCCATTCCCACCGGGGTTCCCTTGAGCTTGCGACCCGCGACTTCCAACTCGAATTCCTCGCCTTGGGCAAGAAAGGTGGTGGGAATTTCTTCCGGAGAAAGCAGAGGCTTCCCCATGGAAAGCGTGACCCGGTTTGCCTTGCCATCCACGCCCACGTGGACCTTGGCGCCCCGCGGACCGGCCCCGGTCTGGAGCCGAAATTCGGTCGCGCCTTGGGTCCGCCAACGGTCGAATAAAAACTTGGCGACGCAGCGCAAGCCATTCCCGCACATTCCCGAAGTGGAGCCATCGGCGTTGTACATGATCATCCGACCGGCAAACCCGTCCTCGTCCGGTTTGGCGACCAAAATCAAACCATCGGAACCGATCCCAAAGCGGCGGTGCGACACCGCGATCGCCAAGGCCACCGGATCGGGAACCGTTTCGGTCCACAGGTCCACGTAGACATAATCGTTTCCGGTGCCATGCATCTTCACAAATTCGATGGACATTTTTTGTCTCCTCTCACCAGCCGCTGATCGTGTTGTCGACCAGCTTGCCCACGCTGACTTTCATGGCCTTGACCTTGGCGTCGGCTTCGGTTTCCTTCAACGGGTCGTAATCGTAGGTGCCTGCGATTCCCCCATTGGTTTTGGAATCGAACAACACCCCATCGTCCCGAAGGTCGGTGAATTTGCAATCCAAGGTGACGGTCACGCGAAATCGGCTGACATTCCCCGAGGCGTCGAAGGTTTGGGGCGTATGGCTGTAGGCCGACAAAATGGCCTCCACACGGCTTTGGGCATCGTGGTCAATGGGCCGAAGCGCGCCGTTTCGGGCAAATTCATCCACGATCGCCTTGGTCGCTTGGTCGGCGAGTTCAGGCTGCCGAGCGCGATCCAGGACCGAAGGGATCTCGACCGTGCGCAGCCCCGCGGGCA
>CAIKAA010000424.1 GCA_903825275.1 uncultured Fibrobacterota bacterium
CTTCGCGTTTTGGCGCTGGCGACTTGTGTCTTGGGACTGGAAACTTCCTTTGCCCAAGATTATTCCGGAAAGGATTCGGCGGTCTCTCGGGTTCGTGCCGATTCCCTGCGTTCGACGATGTCCCCGGACACCGGTGTAGAAAGCAAACTGGCTGTGGCCCAGGCCGCCTGGGACAAAAACGCGCCCCAGTCCTCGGTCGCTGGATCGCCGGTTTCCGGCAATTCTCTAATCGGACTTCTGGTCCAAGTCTTTGCCAGTCTGTTCGTCCTTCTCGGCGCGGCCTTCGCGCTGGTGTTGTTGGTCAAGCGCGCCCAGCGCAAAAAGGACTCCAATTCCGGCACCAGTGCTGGATTGATCGATCTGTTGGAGACCAAAGCGGTCGGCCCTTCCCGACAGGTCACCCTGATCCGACTCCACAACCGGGTGGTGGCGGTCGCCTTTGCGGGACCGTCGGTCACGCTCCTTTCGGAATTCACGGGGAATGACGCCGCGGAAATCATCGCGGAATCGGGAACCGGGAAAACCTCCATCCGCGATTTTGCCGCCACCCTGGATACTCTGATGGACAAATTCCGTCTTCGGCCTGGAGAGAAGGCCACCAACCAGGAGGGTTCTCCATGAAGGGCCTTCGAAGATTCCGCAAACTGATTCCCTTTCTGGTCCTGGGTGCGGTGTTGATCATGGCCGGTGCCGCCGACGCCCAAGTGATGCCCAAATTGACCATCGGGATCGACCAGGCCAAGAGCCCTCAAGAGGCCTCGGTGACCTTGCAGATCGTCTTCTTGATGACGATCCTGACGTTGGCTCCCGGCATCTTGATGCTGATGACGCCCTTCACCCGCATCGCGGTGGTGTTTGGATTCTTGAAGCGTGCCCTAGGAGCCCAAACGGTTCCGCCCAACCAAGTCATCATGGGTCTTTCGTTGATTTTGACCTGGTTTGTCATGCAGCCCCAAATCACCGAAATCAACGACAAGGCGCTCCAACCCTACCTCGCCCAGCAAATCGGGTACAAAGAGGCTCTGGATCTGGGGATGAAACCGATGCGCCAATTCATGCTGCGCCAATGCGGCGAAAACGAGCTGGCGGTCATGATCCGGATCTCCAAGGGGCCGCGTCCCGCCAAGGCCGACGACATTCCCAACGCGGTCTTGATCCCGGCCTTCGTGATGTCGGAGATGAAAACCGCCTTCATCATCGGGTTTCTGATCTACTTGCCATTTCTTGTCATCGACATGGTGGTGGCCTCCATCCTGATGAGTTTGGGCATGATGATGCTCCCACCCGTCATGGTGAGCTTGCCGCTCAAACTCATCCTGTTCGTCCTGGTCGATGGCTGGACCCTGGTCACCCAAGGTCTGGTTTCGAGTTTTAGGTAAAGGACCATGAGCGAAACGGACATCATCGCGCTGGTGCGGGAAACCCTTTGGGTGGCCTTGCTGTTGTGCGCTCCGATCCTGCTCGTCACCCTGATCACGGGCCTTCTGCTTTCGGTGCTCCAGGCGGCGACCTCGATTTCGGAAGCGACCCTCACGTTCCTGCCCAAGCTGGTGGCCGGGGGAATGATGATCCTGTTCGCCTTCCCGTGGATGATCCACCTGTTTCGGGATTACTTCACCCACATGATCGCCCTGTTCAAACAGGTCCATCCATGACCAATGTGCTGGAAAGCATCACGGGGCTTGCCAGCGGCCAGGTCCAGCTCGGGGTGTTGGCACTGGTCCGCATTGCCTCGATGATTTCCCTTCTTCCCGTGATGGGAAGCCAATCCCTGCCACGCCAGGTAAAGGCAGGCATGGCCTTCGCCTTGCTTTTGTGCGTGTTCCCGACCCTCCCCAAAATGACCGTCGCCCTACCAGATTCCCTTTGGGGGTTCGCTTCCTTGGTCTTGCGCGAGGCTTGTGTGGGCCTGATTGCCGGATGGGCCTTTGGGCTGATTTTTCAGATCATGGAATACGCGGGGGCTGTGATCGACATGCAGGCAGGTTATTCGATGGTGGAATTGTTCGATCCGACCACAGGCGAATCGACTCACCTCTTCGGACAATTTTTGGGAATTTCCGCCACGGTCTCTTTTCTCGCGGGCGGCGGACTCACCCACTTGGTGGCGGCTCTAGCCGATTCGTTCCGCCAAATCCCTTTGACCAAGGCCCATATGGATGCCACCCGCATTTTGCCCGACGTTTCGGTCTTGGTGGCCCGCTCCCTGATGCTGGGGTTCCAGCTCTGCGGTCCGGTCATGATGTCGTTGCTGATGCTGACCTTGGTCATGTCGGTCATTTCCCGCATCATGCCGTCCATGAACGCTTGGTTGGTGGTCATGCCCCTGCAAATTCTGACCGCGTGTTCCGTGACGGCCTTGAGCCTGCCCTTCATGCTGGGCGTGTTCAAAGGCTGGGAAGCAGATATTTTCCGCGCCGCGGGCGCCATCCTCACCAGGATGGGGTAACGCATGGCCGCCGAAGACGATGGGAAAACCGAGAAACCGACCGATAAGCGGATGGGGGATGCCCGCAAACAAGGCAAGACCCCACGGGTTCAGGATCTGCAACAAGCCGTCACCCTGTTCGTCGCCGCCATCGTGCTGTGGATGTCCGGTGCCACCATCGTCAAAAATTTTTCCAACCTCATGGTGGAATGCTTCCGAGCCATTCCCAGTTGGCGACCCTCCACCGAATCCATCTCGGCCTGGGGAATGGCAGGGATGTTTTTTCTGATGAAGCAGATCCTGCCGGTGGCGATCCCTGTTGCCCTCTCCATGGCGGCGATCAGCATCATGTCGTCGGGTTTTCACCTCAGCACCGAGGTCATCCAATTCGATTTGACCAAGGCGTTTCGATTTTCCTTGGGCAAACTGTTTGGCTCCAAAAGCTGGATCGAACTGCTCAAAGGAGCTGTCCGCATGGGGGTGGTGGCCTTCATCGGTTTCAAAGTTGTCTGGGCCAGCCACGGGGCCTTTCTCGAGATGGCGGGATGGCCCTTTGCCACCCAAGCCGCGTTCACGGTGGGCGTTGCCTTGGAGGCCATCATCAAGATGTCGTTGGTGCTGATCGTTTTGGGAATCGCCGATTGGATCTACCAGAAGCGCACCTGGATGGACGACCTCAAGATGACCAAGCACGAAGTGAAGGATGAGGCCAAACAGTCGGAAGGCGACCCACGCGTCAAGGGCAAGATCCGGTCGTTGCGGCTGGAAATGCACCGGCGCTTCATGATGCGCGAGGTGCCCAAAGCCACCGTGGTGGTGACCAACCCGACCCACTACGCCGTGGCCTTGCGCTACCGCCAAGGGGTCGATCGCACCCCCATCATGGTTGCCAAGGGCGCGGATTTGATCGCGAAGAGGATCCGCGAGATTGCGGCAGAAAATGGCGTTCCCTTGGTGGAAAACCCGCCGTTGGCGCGGGCCTTGCACGCCCAAGTGGAACCCGGCGAAGAAATTCCCGCGGACCTTTACGCCGCCGTCGCCGAAGTGCTGGCTTTCGTGTTCCGCACTGGCAAGAGCAAATTCCGTCCCGCGTCTGCGCTGGGAGTCTTGCTGGTGGCTTGTTGCTTCAGCTTTCTGGGCCAAAGCTGTTCCTGGCCTTTGGGAGATACCGATCCAGCCTTGTCGGTCCAACTCCAAATCCCCGATCCGTCCGGAGAATACCGGGGCGGCGACGTGGTGGTGAAAGCCACCTTGCGTCGGGCCGGACAAGATTCGTCCGCTCTTGCTTGGGGGTTTGGACGGGCGACTCTGATCTCGCGCGGCATCCAGCGCGACGGCGAGGGGAACATTGTCCTGGATTCCCTGGTGGTGCGCTGGGACACTCTTCCCGGAAAGGCCGACTCGGCCACCAAGGCTCCGCCCAAGGACACCCTTCGCTACTACATCTCGGGACTGGAACGCGCTTCGATCTCGATTTCCGTCCGCAATGTCCTGCCCCGGCTGGACTCCATGATCACCGGTTCGGCGCTCGATTCCACCTCGGTGCGCACGGTGCTGCCGCGCCAAGACACCCTGGTTTTGGCCGTCCATCCTGGCGAAAACGCTTTGGTCAAATTCCGTCTGACAGATCCTGACCACAACTGGCCCGTTCGATGGGATGCCCCGCTTCCCCTCAATCTCGCCTCTGCAGGTACGTTGGCTTGGCGCACCGGTTCGCCAGGGGATTCTGTGCTTTTGTGGAAGGCGCCGATCGACTCCTTGGTCGACACCACGGTGACCTTGTTTTTGACCGACGGGTTGGGAGGTGGTCGGCAACCCTGGCGGCTGCGGCTTTGCACCTACCGCGAACAAGGAAGCCTTTGGGTGGGAACCCGCTCCGAGCTTGCCAAAATCGCCTTGACGAAAGCCAAACGCCCCGTGGTGGTCCAGCGATTGCGCGGCTTCGGAGAAGTGATTTCCATGGACATCGACCCGATCCGGGACGGGGGCACTTTGCTTGCCGTCGATCGCGGCAAGGGGAATGTCCGCAAGTTCACCAGCACGGGAATTGCCCGAACCCTTTCGGATTCGGTCCGGCTCGTGCGTTCGGTGGCCTGCGATGTCGACGGATCGTTCTGCTGGGCCGGCGGGGGGGACACGACCGGTTCCTCGGGCAAGATTTCTCGCATCGATGGGTCTTCCTTAAGCTTCAAAGGTCTTCCCGGCGTGATCCAATCCATGGTCGTCGATCAAAATGCCTGGAACCGAGTTTGGTTTGCCAGCGCCGACAGCGGTTTTTTGGCACGCGTCACCGGAACCAAACTCGACACGGTCATCCGGCGAACCTTACGGCGTCCGGTCTCGCTTGCTTGGGATCCCAGTTCCGGCATCCTTTGGGTCGCCGACTTGGCGGCCTCGGCGGTGGTGGCGTTTGATTCCAGTGGCCACCTTTTGCGCAAGATCACCACCGTCCACCGTCCTGTGGGCATTTCGGCCAGCGGAGGCCGTCTGTGGGTTGTGGACCTGGGCGACCCGACCGGATCAGGCACCGGCCAAGTGTTCCGATTCGCCTCCGACGGCACCCTCCAAACCACCTTTTCGGGAGTGAACGGCCCCCGAGCGGTGGTCATCGATCCATCAAATCCCGATCGGGCCTGGATCGCCGACACAGAAAATGGCAGAATCGTGCTCTTGGATGGGGCGACAGAAGTCGTCTCCACCGCAGGACTGGGTCTGGATCGGCCAGATCTTGTCGCTGTGCACAGGGGGGCTCCTTGACGAAAACAAGTTCGGCGATGGACACCATTCGCTCCGGTGCCGACAGGGCCTGGTCGAATCCCGTGTTCAAGGCAATTTCCGAGCACAAGGACCTGTTGCTGATCGTGGCGGTCATCGGTGTGATCGTCATCATGCTGTTGCCCGTGCCCCCGTTTCTTTTGGACATTCTGCTGTCGCTGATGATCATGATCGCGCTCATCATCCTGATGGTGAGCATGTTCATCAAGACGGTGCTGGACTTCAGCATCTTCCCGGGCATTCTTTTGGTCGTCACGCTCTTCAAGCTCGCGCTCAACGTCGCGGTGACGCGCCTGGTGCTTTCCCAAGGCGTGGGTGGGGAAGTCATCAATGCCTTTGGCACCTTCGTGACCGGCGGCAACATGGTGGTGGGCGCGATCATCTTCGTCATCCTGTTGGTGATCAATTTCCAGGTGATCACCAAGGGCTCGAGCCGCATCGCGGAAGTGGCGGCCCGATTCACCTTGGACGCCATGCCCGGCAAGCAGATGGCGGTCGACGCCGACCTGAATTCCGGCAACATCGACGAACCCGAAGCCAAGCGGCGGCGCTCGGAAATCAGCCGCGAGGCCGACTTTTTTGGCGCCATGGACGGTGCCAGCAAGTTCGTGCGCGGCGACGCCGTGGCCGGTCTGATCATCACGGTGGTCAATATTTTCGGTGGCTTCGTGGTGGGCATGGCCATGCTCGACATGACGGCCCTCCAAAGCCTTCGCACCTTCACCCAACTCACCATCGGCGATGGTCTGGTGGCCCAAATTCCGTCTCTGATGATCTCAACCGCCGCCGGTATCATCGTTTCCCGCGCCGCATCCAAGTCGAACCTGGGTGTGGAAATCACCAGCCAGCTCACCCAGTCTCCGGTGGCGTTGTTCGTCTCGGCTTCGGTGATGGGAGGATTGGCGCTGGTCCCGGGCCTGCCCCACATTCCCTTCTTGGTGTTGGCCATCGTCACCACCCTGATCGGATTTGGAAAAAACCGCGCCATCAAGGCCGAAGAAGTTTTGGCCGCCGCCCCGCCCAAGCAGGCTCCCAAGGGAACCGACGAAGAGCGCGTCGAGAATTACTTGGCTATCGACCAGATGGAGCTGGAAATCGGGTACGCCCTGATCCCGCTGGTCGATGTGAACCAAGGCGGCGACTTGCTGGAACGCATCACGCTGTTGCGGCGCCAATGCGCGTCGGAACTGGGCATCATCGTGCCCCCCATCCGGATCCGGGACAACATCCTGCTCAAACCCGCCCAATACGTGATCCGGGTGAAGAGCGTCGAGATCGGACAAGGCGAACTGATGACCGGCTGCTACCTGGCAATGGACCCCGGATCCGTCTCGCGTCGCATCACGGGAATCCCCACCCGCGAGCCGGCCTTTGGTCTTCCGGCCCAATGGATCACCGAAACCCAAAAGGAAGCGGCTGACCTAGCTGGTTACACCGTGGTGGAACTCCCCGCGGTGTTGGCGACCCACCTCACCGAAGTCATTCGCGCCCATTCCCACAACGTCTTGACCCGCCAGGACGTGCGAACCCTGATCGACAATTTGCGCCCCAGCCACCCCACGGTGGTCGACGAGCTCATTCCCTCGCTGTTGTCCTATGGCGAAGTCCAGAAGGTGCTGGAAAACCTGTTGCGCGAGCGCGTTTCGATCCGCGACCTTCCCACCATTTTGGAATCGCTTGCCGACACCGCCCGCAACAACCGCGACATTCTGTTCTTGACCGAACAGGTCCGCCTGTCGCTTTCCCGAGCCCTTTGCAAGCAGCTCTCCGATCCCGACGGGGTCCTACCTGTGCTCACGCTGGAGCCCGGAATGGAACAGATTTTGGAGGCTTCCATCCAGACCACCGATCGAGGCCCGCGGTTGATGGTCCGGCCAGAAGTTGTCGGTCGGCTCCTAGATGCCCTCAAACCGCTGGTCGATTCGATGTCCGCCTCGGGCGAAATTCCGGTGCTGGTTTGCGCGCCCCAGATCCGCCCCCATTTGCGCAAGCTCATCGAAGGATCGTTCCAACAGCTTTCGGTGCTATCTTACGCCGAGATCGTTCCGGGCGTGTCCGTGCGCTCGAGAGGAACCGTTCAGGCTCTCGAAACCGGGCGAACGTCCGGTTCGAACCCCTGAGGATAATTTTTGCGGATCCGTAAATTCCAGGCAGACACCATGCGGGAAGCTCTTCTTCAAGTCAAGGAGGAACTGGGCCCAGAGGCATTGATCCTGCGCACGCAGAAGATCAAGGGATCGCTATTGGGCGGATCCGAACGCTGGGAAGTGACCGCCGGACTCGAGGATCGGTTCTTTGAGAAGCCCACGGATTCGGTCTCCCTCGCTCCCGCACCCCCCGCGCCGACTCCCAGTTACGGACCGGGCACGCGCCGCATTTCGGTGCCGCCCGCGAACCCCATCGAACCGCCCACGTCCCGTCTGAGCACTTCGCCCACTCCGCTTCGCGAAACCACCCAAATCAGTCGCGACGAATTTCGGGCTCTGCAAGACGGAATCGAATCGGTCCGCCGCGCCGCCGAAGCGCCGACCCAAGCCATCCAAGCGGTCCGACAGGATTTGGGCCAACTGCGTTCGGTGGTGTCCCTGTTGGCCGACCATTGGAAAGAACAACCGGGCGGGTTGCCGGTTTCGGCTCCGGTTCTTCCCTGGTACCAGCAGCTCTTGAAATCCGATTTTGCCGAAGATTTGGCTCGCGAAACCTGCGAGGAAGCGGCTCTGATGATTCGCGAAACCGGGCGCGACGATCCAGCGTGGTGCCGCACCGTCGTCTTGCGCGCCTTGGCCTCCCGGATGCCCTGTGCGCCGCTTCGGTTCGCCAAAGGTCGTGGAACCTCAAGACTGTTGTTCGCGGGTCCTACGGGGGTGGGGAAGACCACCACCATGATGAAACTCGCCGTGCGCCTCTCCCGCCAAGACGGTTTGTCGGTGGGGGTGGTGGGTTGCGACTCGTACCGCATCGGCGCCCAGGAACAGATCAAGACCTTTTGCGATGTGGCAGGACTTCCCTTGCGCATCGTCTTCACCGATGCGGATCTTGAAACCGCCTTGCAGGATTTGTCCGACATGGACGTTGTCCTGATCGACACCGCGGGCCGGTCGCCTGCCAACCAGGTTCATTTCCTGGAGCTTTCCACCTTGGTGGAACGGATCCGCCCGTCCGACCTCATTTTGGTCCAATCCGCGACCACCAGGCTGCGCGACCTCACCGCATCGGTCCGCGCTTACCGCGACCTGGGTCCCTCGCGATTGGTTTTTACCAAGATCGACGAGTCCCAAACCCATGGTGCCATGTGCACCCTGGCGTCTCGGGAACGCATCCCGGTGACCGCGCTTTGCTTTGGACAAGAGATTCCCGAGGCCATGTCGGAAGCGGCACCCGACGAACTGGCTCGCATGCTTTTGGGGGACGAGGGTGGCGAACCAGCTTGATTCCTTGAAGGATTGGAACCCAGTCGGTCCCGGAAAGTTTGCCTCCACGTCAACCTGCCCGGCCATTTCCATTTCTTCCGGCAAGGGAGGCGTGGGCAAGTCGCACTTGACACTTTCTGTCGGGTTGGCGCTGGCCGATTTGGGCAAACGCGTTCTGTTGATCGACGGAGACATGGGGCTGGCCAATCTGCACATCTTGTGCGGCACCTATCCGGAACACGACATCGAAGACATTTTGTCCGGTCGCTGCCTGCCTGAAGAAGCCTTGCTGTCCATCGGGCCCGGAATCGATCTACTGCCCTCGGCCTCGGGCGTCACCAACCTCTCGGCCCTTCCCCCGGCGCGGATCGACGAGCTCGCCCAATCGCTATCCGGATTGCAATCGCGCTACGATTTCATGCTCGTCGACACCGGAGCGGGAATCGGCGAGACGACCATGAACCTGGTCCTGGCTTCCGACCGCATGCTGTTGGTCACCACTCCCGAGCCCACCGCCCAAGCCGATGCCTACGCCTTTCTCAAAGTGATGCGCTCGCACCGCCGCGATCTGCCCGTTCACCTTTGCATCAACATGGCCTCCCATGAAGAGGAGGCGATCCAGGCTGGATTGCGCCTTTCCCAAGTTTCGGCTCGGTTCCTGGGCTGGGAGCCATCCTTCTCGGGATGGATTCCCCGCCAGGCGGGCCTCGAACGGTTCACCTTGGAACGACGTCCGGCGTTTCGCGCTTCGCCCGACGGAATCTTTGCCCGAGCCGTCCGGCAACTCGCCCGGGAAGTCGTTCGCGACCTGTCCGAGAGCGATTCGGGATTTTTTTCACGACTCACCAATCGTCCGAAAGTGGCCGGTTAAATGGACCCCGAAACAATTCCCCAACCCGAGACCACCATTCCCCGTCTGGTCTTTGATGCCACCAATCAACAGCCAATCCCCAACTCGGCTTGGCTGAATTCCTTCGGACCTCTTCCCTCGGCATGGCAGAACGCCTTTTGGGAAGAAGATCGCGATGCGGTTTCGTTGATGGTTTCCCAGTCAGGATCCACTCACGCGGCCCGCATTGGATCCAGCCAGAAATCTTGGGGGGTTGCCTTGCAGTGCGAAGTTTGCGACAACCGCACGCTGCTCTGGGCCATCCAGATCCCGGCCAGAACCGACGACTTGAGTGAAACTCTCGCCCGCGAGAGGGCTTTGGGAGAAATGCGCATGCGCTTTCTCTCGCTGGTCAGCCACGAATTCCGTACCCCTCTGACCGTGATCCTCAGTTCCGCCGAACTTCTCGAACACTATGGCTGGAACTGGCCGGAAGCCAAACGCAAATCCCATTTCCTGCGCATGCAAGGAGCGGTGGCCAACATGACAAGCTTGCTCGACAATGTGGCCTTTTTGGGGCGGGCGGAATCCGGCAGACTCGAAAACGCCCCCGACTCGCTCTCGGTGCTGCAGCTGGTGGAATCGGTCGTCGAGGAGCTGGCCCCCCTGCGTGGTTTGGGCCAGGAAATCGAAATCCAGATCCAACCGGAATCGGCTTCGGTCAATCTCGATGGGCGCATCGTGCGCGCCGTGCTTTCCAATTTCCTTTCCAACGCGCTTCGGTTCTCGCCTTCCCTCGGAACCATTTCGATTCTGGTTCAGATTTCGGAAAACGCCCTGGAGCTCTTGGTGGATGACCAAGGCGGAGGCATTCCTCATCTCGATGCCTCGCGAGTCTGGGAGCCATTTGAACGAGGTTCGAACTCGATGGGCATTTCCGGATCAGGACTGGGCTTGGCCATCGTCGCCCGATGCATGGAGCTTGTGGGCGGCAGCGCTACGCACCAGCCCAATCCCCACGGCAAAGGAACCCGATCCAGGGCCATTTTTCCGTTGGGAGAAACCGCGTGAGCTACCGCATCTTGGTGATCGAAGACGAAACGGGGATTCGCGAAAATTTGCGGGAAATGCTCGAGGCGGAAGGGTTCCAAGTCAACGAGGCGGATTGCGGCGCGGACGGGATCCGCCAAGCCATCGATAATCCTCCCGATCTGGTCGTGTGCGATGTGATGATGCCCGGCAAGGATGGGTTCGAGGTCTTGGCCGTGCTGCGCCAAAACGAGTCCACCACCCATCTTCCCTTCCTGTTTTTAACCGCCCGAGCGGATCGCTCCAGCCTTCGCAAAGGAATGGAGCTTGGAGCCGAGGATTACCTGACCAAGCCCTTTTCTCGGAACGAATTGTTGGCGGCCGTCAAAACCCGCCTAACGCGCGCCGAAAGCCTTGCCGCCACCTATCGCCGCCAGCTGGGCTCGCTCCGAAACACCCTTTCGCGAGCACTTCCCCACGAGTTGCTCACTCCATTGAACGGAATCTTGGGGCTTTCGGGAATTTTGGTCCAGGAATACGAGACCGTTCGTCGTGGCGAAATGCTGGACATCGCCAAGGGAATTGCGGATTCCGGCGAAGCCCTGCACCGCTTGGTGCGCCGCTTCCTGTGCTATGCCGAGATGGAAATGGCCATCTTGGATCCCACCCTGAAGAACCGCTTGCGAAACCACGCCTGCCAATCCCCCGATTTGATCTTGAAAAAGCTCGCCCCACGCCCTGACCAACTGACCATCACGATTCGGTCCACCAAGATTCCCGCCATGGTTCCCGAGCATTTCGAAGTCCTTTTGCGTGAGGTGTTCACTCAAGACGACCTTTTCGACCAAGCCCAAATCGATTGCGTGGACGGATCTTGGGTTCTCATCCTTGGGGATTCCCAGCACCGCAAACCGATGCCCGGTCTTGGAAATGATGGCTCGGACCTGGCGCGGGCCCTGGTCACGACAGCCTGTACTGTCTATGGGGCAAAGGTGGATGTATTGCCAAATGGGGGGAAAAGGATCTCCATTCCCGTTCGCGAAACCGAAACTAGTCCTTGACGCCTTTGTTTGCGGGGTGGTACAGTCCAGAAGTTCCATCTCACTCCGGGGAGTCACCGCGATGCGGTCAGATTTGATCAATCCCTTTCTAAAAGCCACCATGTCCACCTTCCAAACGATGGTGAACACGACCCCCACTCCGCAAACGCCCTACGTCAAGGCCGAGCCTAGCTTGTCCCACGACGTTTCAGGGATCATTGGTTTGTCCGGGGGGGCGAAGGGGGCTGTCATCATCAGCTTCCCGACCAAAACCGCCCTGTCCACCGTATCGGCGTTCATTGGTCTCAATGTCTCGCACATTGACGCCGACGTCACCGACGCCGTGGGCGAACTCGCCAACATCATTGCGGGGGCTGCCAAAGCCGACCTCCAGGGGCTGAACGTCACCATCTCGCTGCCTTCCGTGGTCGTGGGGACCAATCACAAAGTGACGACCCCCAAGGACATTCCCTCGATCGTCATTCCCTTCAACTGCACTCACGGCGACTTCATCGTGGAAGTTTGCATCGCACTCGCCGAAGTGAAATGAAGGAGATCTCGCCATGAAAATCCTCCTCGTTGATGATTCCACAACCATGCGCCGCATCCAAAAGAACACCCTGAGCAGTCTTGGCTTCACGGATGTGGATGAAGCGGAAGATGGCCAAGATGCCGTGGTCAAAGTGGCCAAGGCGCCGTATGAACTCGTGCTCATGGATTGGAACATGCCCAACATGACGGGTCTCGAAGCCCTCAAGGCGATTCGTGCCAATCCTGCTACCGCCAAGATTCCCGTGATCATGGTGACTTCTGAATCCGAGAAGTCGCGCATCCTGGAAGCCATCCAAGCGGGCGCCACCAACTACA
>CAIKAA010000425.1 GCA_903825275.1 uncultured Fibrobacterota bacterium
GGAGGTGTCTTGGCTGGTCCGAAATCCCGCTCCTTTCTGGATGTCCAGCGAAAGGAGAGGCGCCCAGGCTCCGATTCCCGGAAACAATTCCGAGATCTCGACAGCGGGTTCGTTGTAGCTCTCCTCGCCGGGCAAAAGTCCGGACGAGGCTTCGAGGATGTGCGGAGCATCCAGAAACGGATAGGTGTGGGGATGGGTCGGATTCAGTTTGCCGAACGGAGCGCGGAATTGTCCCGCCTTGAGGGCCAGTCCCAGCGGCAAGGCCTGATCGAGCTTCATGTACGCTTCTTCTACTTGCGCTACGCGATCGGCGAAGGAAAAGACGAAGGTGCCGCTGGCATAGGGATTCAGGGCGGCGTCGGCGGCGAGTTCGGTCTCGCCCAACCCGATGGTTGGACGGTTTTTGTCGATGGACGAGGCGTCGTCGGTCCATCCCGATCGGAGCTGGCCGATCAGCGAAATGTCGGGATTTGACACACCGCCGAACGCGGTCGATGTGAGGAATGCGCATGCCGCAAGGCAAGCGCAGAGGATCTTTCTGCGGATTCGCATGGTTGGTGTTTCCTTGGTTGGTGCAAGCACGAAGGACGGAACACCGTTGTGGTTTGCCATCGGGTTCCGAGGTGTGTTAGAGCATCAAACCAAGGCGGGTGGGCCGCGTGCGCAAGGAGGACGTACCCGTTCGCCGCGAGGGCTCGATCCGGGATTGGTCTCCAGAAATTCGATTTCGCCGGTGGCTAGAACGACCCTGCAGCAGAGGGGATCGGGAGCTGGACACGGTTGATGGGCGGCCACGCAGACCGAGCATTCGCTGTGATTTCGCGCATCGGCATGTCGATGAAGCGACGAACCGATTTGGAGGAGAATGGCCAACACCGCGAAACCACAGGCCAACAGACCCCGGATTCGAACGCGCAGATGTTCCAAATGGTGTGCCATGGTCGATGTCTAAGATACACCGAGGCCTCGTAAATGGAAATGCTTCCGTCATAAATTGTCCTGAACCGGGAAATGGTATTTCCTGATCAAAGAATCCGATTGTGGTTCATTGGAATCGGAAGTCCAGATGCAGATTGTCGGACTTGGGATCCATTCCGCATTCGTGGTAGAATAGGAATATCCAACATTCATCCGCACAGGAGCCCAACCTGGCCGATTGCCCAAGCTTGCCGAACTGTCCCTTCTTCAACGACAAGATGGCTCAACGGCCATCCATGGCTGCCATGATGAAGCGCAAGAACCTGACCAACGGCGGAGGCATCGCCCAGATGATGGATCGCCGCAAGTGACCCGACAGAATTCGGCACAGTCGCGTTCGGATTGCGCGGTTTTTCTGCTCTGCGAATTTCCCGTTAGCCGCGCCTAGTCGCGGTGAATGCCCTTCTGGTAGTTCTTGACCATCTTGCCGAACGCCTTGTCTTTCTGGCGGCGTTCGACGGCCGACGATTCGAAGTGGGCCTGGCCAGAGCTTCTAGGAAAGGTATCTTGGATTCCAAATGGTCAAGCGCACTCCCAATCCACTGGATCGCACCGAGGAGAGAGCTCTTCTCGAGCGAGCGCGGCAATCCGATTATTCTGCCTTCGAGACCCTCGTGATGTCGTGCGAGCGACGCATGTGGGCCATCGCCTGGCGCCTAGTCACCGACAAGGAGGATGCCGAGAATGTCGTCCAGACAGGCTTCCTGAAGGCGATGGAAGCGCTTGATTCGTTCCGGGGTGAATCCGGTTTCTGCACCTGGGTCGGACGCATTGTCACCAACGAAGCACTGGAAGTGCTGCGCCGCCGACGTCGCCGCGACGGCGTCTCCCTCGACGCGGCCTCCTCCGAATCAGACGAAGGCGACCCGATCGCCTTGCCTGAGCTTCTCGTCGATTGGCGGGAAGATCCCTCGGTGGGAATCCAGCGGGAAGAGCTGCGAGGTCTCCTGGACAGCGCGCTCGAACAGCTCACCCCGGGACTTCGCGCGGTGTTCGTGCTGCGCGATGTCGAAGGGCTTTCGGGTGCTGAAACCGCCTCCCTGCTCGGCATCGCCGAAGGCAACGTGAAGGTCCGGCTCCTGCGAGCGCGTTTGGCTTTGCGTGAGCATCTCACCGAGGCCTTCGGAGGCGAGTCGATGGTTCATTCGCATCTTGTTCCCCACGGCCTGGGTGGACTGGCTGCAGCCCTGGAGAGTGTCGGATGAGCGACTGCAAGGACCTTCTTGGAGCCCTGTCGGAGTATCTCGACGGGAATGAACAATCGGAGATGTGCGCCACCCTGCGCGAGCACATGGCCGGTTGCGACAAGTGCCGCCTGGTTGTCAACACCGCCAAACGCACCATTGAGCTCTACCGCGGGATCGACGTTGTCGAGTTTCCGGTCGATGTCAAGGAGCGTCTACACGGTAGCCTGCGCGAGGCCTGGGCCAGGCGTGCGGTCCAAGCTGAATCCAGACGGCCATAAACCACCCCGCAATCTTGGTGCCTCGGCGAGTTCTTGCCTCACCCATTTCGATACGGCGTATCCCACCCTTTGCCAGGAACCGATGCCTCTCGAGATGTGCTTGACATTGGCGAAGCCCATGGATTTCATGGCCGATTGCCCAAGCTTGCCGAAATGTCCCTGCTTCCACGACAATATGGCGCGGCAGCCAACCATGGCTGCGTTGATGATGCGCCAGTATTGCCAAGGAGACAATTCAACCTGTGCTCGCTGGATGGTCTTTCAGAAAATCGGCCTTGGAAGGGTCCCAGGCGATCTGTTTTCCAAATTAGGTGTAACCTACAGGCCAACCAGCGCGTCTATTTCTCGTAGAACCGGTGCGGCCGTCCTTCGAGAGGCAATGCGAACAGGTCGTTCGCAATCGCATCGCGTCAATGACCGCCATCCTTCTGAAAATGGGAAAAACCATGGAAAACATCCTGATCATCGGTGGAGTCGCCGCTGGAGCCACCGCCGCCGCCAAGGCCAGGCGCCTTTCTCCCGACGCCTCGATCACCCTCTTGGAATCGGGTCCCGACATCTCCTTCGCCAATTGCGGACTTCCGTACTACATCGCCGGCGACATTCCCCATCGCTCGTCTCTGATTCTGCAAAGCCCCGAAAGTTTCAAGCAGCAGTACAACGTCGATGTCCATGTGAACACGGCGGCGCAATCCATCGACACCGCCCATCGCGTGGTGGCGACCAAACATTCCACAACCGGCGAAGTCCGCAATTTCAGCTACACCAAGCTCATCTTGGCCCAAGGCGGGCGCCCGATCGCGCCCGATCTTCCCGGAGCCAAGCTGGATCATGTGCACACGCTGTGGACGTTGGACGACATGGACCGCATCGACGCCCACATCAAACAACGCGGCCCCAAATCGGCGGTGATCGTCGGGGGTGGGTTCATTGGCCTAGAAATGGCCGAAGCGTTGGCCAAGCGCGGTTTGAAAGTCCATGTGGTTGAAAAAATGCCACACGTGATGGCGATCCTGGATCCCGAAATCGCCGGGTTCGTGGAGGCCGAGCTGGTCGCGCACGGCGTGGTGCTGCACAAGAATCTGGGTGTGACAGAAATTGGCGGTGATTGGGTGAAGCTGGAAGATGGCTCCACCATGGAAGCGGGCATGGTGTTGCTCTCCATTGGGGTCAGGCCCACTCTGCAGCTCGCGAAAGACTCCGGACTGACGATCGGTACCGCTGGAGGCTTGCTGGTCGACGAAACCTTGCGGACCAGCGATCCTCACATTTACGCTGCGGGCGACATGGTCGAAATCGAGCACCGCGTTACCCACGGGAAAGTCCGCATTCCTCTGGCTGGGCCGGCCAATCGCCAAGGCCGCATTGCCGCCGAAAACGCCTTGGGCGGGAGCCACGCCTACCATGGATCCTTGGGAACGTCCATCGTGCGGGTCTTCGATGCCGTGGCGGGAATGACGGGGCTTTCTCTCAAAGCCGCACGCAGCGCCGGACTCGATGCAGAATCGGTCACCGTCCACAAGGAGCACCATACATCGTACTATCCCGGCTCCAAGCAGGTGACCGTGAAAATCGTCTACGAGCGCGGGACAGGTCGGATCCTGGGTGGCCAGACCGCCGGATATGCGGGTGCCGATCGCCGATTGGATGTGATCGCCACGGCAGCCTTCTCGGGCATGACCGTGCACGAACTCGCCGATGTGGACTTCGCCTATTCGCCTCCCTTGGGAACGGCCAACGACGCCATGAACATGGCCGCGTTCGTCGCGGAAAACCGTCTGTCCGGTTACGGTCCATCGATTTCCGTCGAAGAAATCGACGCGTGGGTCGCGGCCAATGACCCGGTGGTGGTGGACGTGCGCGATTCGTTCGCCTTCGAAAAGTCCCACATCGCCGGTGCCATCAACATGCCTCTGGAGATTCTGGCAGATCAATTCGGCAAACTGCCCACGGGTCGCCCCGTTCTGGTCTACTGCTATACGGGTAAGAAGAGCCACCAGGCCGTGCGTTTCCTGATCGGGACCCGAGGCGGTCAAATCATGAACGTGAGCGGCGGAAACCAGTCTCTGCAGTGGTACCAGCGCGCGGTCGGGTTCTCGAAACTGGAATTGCCGCTGCTCCCGGTCCAAACCAAGTCTTTGGCGCCAACGGAGTCGATGGCGAAGGAGGAGTCAAAACCTGTCGCCAACGTTCCCAAGCCAACCGAGCCGTTGATCGTGGACGTGCGCACGCCGGCGGAATTCGCGACCGGAGCCTATCCGGGGGCCATCAACATCCCACTGGACGAGGTTCAGAATCGGGTGACAGAATTTGGATCCAAGGATCGCGAGATCGTGGTGTATTGCGCCTCGGGTGGTCGCAGCGGTTACGCCCAGCGCATCCTGGCCCAACTGGGCTTCAAGAACCTGACCAACGGCGGTGGCATTGCCCAAATGATGCACCGCCGAAAGTGATCCACGTCCCACACCCTTTCCACCTTGGGGGAAAGGGTGTGGGCGTTATCCGTCAGCAAGGTTAGATAAACAGCGTCGACTTGCTGGATCCCGCGTTCTGCAAGAACGACGCGACCCCCGCGAGCTTGAGGTTGGGGTAATCGATCATTTCTTCCTTGGTCATGCCCATCAGGTGCATGCTCATTTCACAGACGGAAATTTCCACCCCGTTGTCCGCGGCGCGCTTGAAGAGTTCTTCGAGTGCCAGGATATTCTGTTTCTTCATCAGCCCCTTCATCATGACCGTGCCCATACCACCCATGTTCATGTTGCCGAGCTTGAGTGCGGGCGCGCCCTTGGGGAGCATCATGCCGAACATGCGAGAAATCAGGTTTTTGGGAGGAGGGGTCTTCTTGGGATCGCGCAGCGCGGCGGTGGCCCAGAAGGTGAAGAAAAGACTGGTCTTCTCGAACATGGCAGACGATCCCGTGGCGATGATCATGGCCGCCAACAGGTGGTCCAGATCGCCGGTAAAGACGACCATGGAGAGCTTGTCTTCGGGCGCGTTGGCCGAAAGGGTTTCGACCTGCGATTCCAGCGAGGCGATGCGTTCTTCGAGAGTCATGGAGGTGCTCCAGTGATGGGTTGAAAGGCAAGACGGTCATAGGAAGGCGTTGGTGGAACCAAAGAGGAACTCATCCATTTTCCGCCCCGCCCCTTCGACAAGCTCAGGGCGAGCGGGCGTGTTGTGTTCCGATCATGGTGAGACAGTATCCACACGTTCTAATTCACCATTCTCCGTTCATGGTGTGCTTGTCGAAACCTGAACGGACGCTTGAGTGCTCCGCCCTTCGACAGGGCGAGCCGTATTTGGTGGCGACGTTTCAGTCGACGGTCTCCATCGGTGTGCGCTCCAGCTTGTACTTGAGAAGCATGAAGGGGCGCACCAGAACGTGGGCCATCTTGGTCATCCCGAACAGGAGCACGAACTCCATGGCCATGGCCGCGTGCAAGATCAAAACCCAGTCGTGGACCACGTGATGGGCCTTGAGGGTGACCACGACTTCCAACCAGAATCCGGTGACGGCGAGGATCCAAAGGAAAGCCAGCACCCAGGCGTCGGCGAAGTTGGTGTGGCGGGTGCCAGATTTTGGATCGGCAATGCGGCGCCAGATGGCGGCACTCACACCCCAAAGCATGACCGCACCAGCGATGGTGCCGATCACGCGAGCGGGATAGAACACCTCGAACCCCAGGAAGAAGATGAACAGAAAGTCGAGCGTGGTGGCCACGCCCAATCCGATGAATCCCCACATCATGGCCAAATGCACCAAGCGGTGGTCCTTGTGGGCAGGCTTGGCGATGGGAACGACACCGTCCGCCGAGATTTCGCAATCCCCATGGCGCTTCATGGTGACCATTTCTGCCGCCAGCCACTTGAATGCCGACCAAGGCTTGCGCCCCTTCAGCAACGGCAAGATTCCCGATCGCTTGACCAGCAGGCCAAAACTTGCCGCCAGCAAGGCGACCAACAGCGCCCCCACGACCATGCCCACGTGGTGGATGGTCTCGTAGGCAGCCGTGCCACCGAACACCCACTGGGGAAAGACCTTGCTGCCATGAATCGAGACCATCAGGGTTCCAAAGACACCCATCAGGGCCATCGTCACCAACAGGGCGAAGGCGGGAACCTTGAACCACAACTTGCCCATTCCGGTAGGATCAAGCTGGGCGATCTGCCAGCGGCGCAGGCTCGCCATGAATTCGGCAGGCTCGGCCTGGCGCGGACAGGTGGTGGAGCATTCCCCGCAGGCATAACACAGCCACGGTTCGGAGGCGCCGATAAGTTCCGACTTGGCACCCAGCTGGGCGAAGCGGATCATCTTGCGCGGAAAGGACGCGCCCTCCTCCGAAAGGTTGCACACCGCGGTGCAGTTGCCGCAATGGAAGCACGCCGAGATGTCGCCGGCACCATACTTGGCGAGGTCCGGAAGGAAGGTTGGATCGAGTTGGATACTCATGTTTGCCTCACTTCTTCTGGTAGAGCCAGTATTGGCCAGACTTCTTCACATCCGTCAGCTTGTCGTACTTGCGCAGCGCGTTCACGTGCCAGAAAACGATTTCGACGGGCATCGACAATTTCTGGGAAAGGTCGGGCACCGAGATGGGATCGGTGGACGCCTCCAAGATCGCCTTGTGGATGCGGATGTTCTCCTTCTGGTAGGCCAACAGGTCTTTGGAGACGCCTCGCAGGTCGCGGGCCTTGCGCATGCTTTCCTTGGCGGCTTCCGAGATGCTCATGCCTAAACCTCCGCGGCCATGGCGTCGACCATGGCTTCCATTTGATCGATGGACCAACCCGCCAGGTCCAAGGCACGCGGCTCACAGACCGCAACGCAGGCGCCGCAGCCCTTGCACAGCGCGGCATTGACCTCGGCCTTCCTGGTGGTTGGGTTCTGGAAGATCGCACCGGTGTAGGAACATTCGGTGAGGCAAGCCTCGCAACCCGTGCATTTGTCGGCGTCCACGCGGGCCACATAGGGGTCCAGGGGGATGTAGTCCTTGGAGAGCAAGGCAGCGATCTTGGACGAGGCGGCACCTGCTGCGGCGGCCGATTCGACCAAGTCCATGGGGGCTTGACAATTTCCGGCCAAGTAGAAGCCGTTGTTGGCCACTTCCACCGGTCGCAGCTTGGGGTGTGCCTCTTGAAGGAAGCGGTCGGCTGACACAGGCAGCTTCATCATCGAGACCAGCTCGTCGACGGCGCCTTGCTTGATGCCGGTCACCAGCACCACCAGGTCGGCGGGGACTTCCACTTCCTGGTTCCAGGTCAGCACATCTTTGACCACCACCGAGGCCGACTTGATTTCGGGCGGGGCATCCTCGTTGAAGCGCAGGAACACCACGCCGTTTTTGGACGCCTTGGTATAAATCTCCTCGTGTCCGCGTCCGTAGGTGCGGATGTCGCGGTAGCAATCGTAGATGTTCAGCTCGGGCTGGATTTCCTGGATCGCGTTGATCGTGTGCAGCGCGGCGGTGCAGCAAACGCGGCTGCAATAGTCGTTGACCTTGCCGTCGGCCTGGGGGGCATGGACGCCTTCTTTTTGGCGGCTTCCCACACAATGGATGAAGGCCATGGACTTGATCGCCTTGCCGTGCCAGACCAGCGGTTGACCCGCATGGGACTTCATGTGTTCGATGAGCTGGGGCAGCGTGGTCACGCGAGGGTCCTTGCCGTACTCGTATTCCCCATCGGCGGGGATCACATGATCGTATCCCGTCGACAAGATCACGGCGCCAGCCTTCAAAACGCTTTGGTCGGAAAGTGTCGCGCTGAAATTTCCGACAAACCCTTCCCAACCAGTGACCGTGGTGTTCAGGGCCACGGTGATGAGGGGCGTCGCCTTGATTTTGTTCAGCAGCCGCCCAAGGATCTTGGAGGCCTTCAGGCCGCTGGGATAGACGGTGTCGAGATCGTGCAGGTGTCCGCCCAGACGATCCGATTTCTCCACTAGGGTCACACGCAGTCCACGTCCCGCAGAATCCAAGGCGGCCTTCATGCCCGCAGGTCCACCTCCGATCACCAGAACATGTTTTGTCGCATCGACCTGGATCGATTCCAGTTCGTCCTGGCGAAGGATCTTTTCGACTCCCGCGCGAGCCAGTCGGATCGCCTTGTCGGTGGCGCCTTCGTGGTCAGCCTTGTGGACCCAGCTCGCCTGCTCGCGGATGTTCACGTGCTCGTAGAGGTACGGATTCAGATCGGCGCGCTCCAACGTTTTGCGAAACGTCAGCTCGTGCAGCATGGGCGAGCAGGCCGCGATCACCACGCGGTTGTTTCGTCCCGCCTGGATATCCTCGATGACCATTTTCTGTCCGGCATCGGAACACATGAACGGGTACTCGCGCGAAATCTCCACGTTGGGATATTCGGCGAGCGTCGCAGCCACCCTCTTGACGTCGATCGTGTCGGAAATGTTGCCGCCGCAATGGCAGATGTAGACGCCGATCTTCGGCGTTTCGGTCTTGTGGTCCGTCATGCGTGGCCTCCGGCGTGGACGGCTGTTTTGGCGTTTTGGTTTGAGAGTTGAGCGGCTTGGTCCAAGTGGTTCCCGATGCTCATCGCGGCATTGCCCGCTTCGATGACGGTATCCACGATGTCCTTGGGTCCCGTGGCGGTGCCGCAAGCGAACACGCCCATTCCGGTGGTGGCC
>CAIKAA010000426.1 GCA_903825275.1 uncultured Fibrobacterota bacterium
TCTTTCAAGCCCGGCCTTTGCCCGTGGCGACATTTCCTTGCAGGATCCGGCTTCGGGAGCTGCGGCCTTGTTGCTCTCCAAGGTGCTCAAGCCCGGCTCGACCTTGGTCGATCCTTGCGCGGCACCGGGCGGCAAGATCACTTGTCTTGCCGACCACGGCGACCTAAACGGCGTGAAGTGCTTCGCCTTCGATCGCTCGGGCTTTCGGCAACGGAAAACCTTGGATGGATTCCATCGCTCGGGGGTTTCCGCCATGGTCGGCGTCGGCGACGGTTTGGTGCCGTCCTTTCGGCCTCAAAGCATCGACGCGGTGCTGTTGGATGCGCCATGCTCCAATCTGGGCGTGCTCTCGCGCCGCCCCGAAGCGCGTTGGAAAGCCCGTCCAAACGATCCGGAAAAGCACGGCGAACTCCAAGAAGCCCTGTTGGCTTCGGCGTGGAACTTGGTTCGGCCCGGCGGCCACCTGGTGTACTCGGTCTGCTCCACCGAGGTCGAAGAATGCCAGGAAGTGGTCGCCCAAGTCCCCGACGCCGTGCGCCTGACCGAACAGTTGCGCCTCCCCGGCCAAGACGGCTGGGACGGCTTCTACGCGGTGCTGCTCAGAAAGCCGTAGGCGTAAGGTGCACCGCCTCGAGAATGGCGCCTCTGCCTAAACGACGTGTGCACATCTCCGCTACTTGACCTTCCCAATCAGGGTGCTCGTTGTTTAAAGCTTGTTCTTGCCGCCCTCCGGGCGGCATGCATTCACGGGGCCGCTCCCCGCTGATCCCTGCCGTCTTGCCGCTAGGCAAGCAGGCGGGTGCGCCGACGATCGGATCCTTCACAACCTCCCCACGTCTGCCGCTCCTTGGGATCCAAGGGCGACAGCCCTGGCACGCAGGGATTCCCAAGGGGGCTCGTGCAAGCCCCCTTGGGCCCGGGGCCTGGGGATGGGTAATCCCCAGAGCATCCTCGGAGCCGCTAGGCTCCGAAAACTGATCGGCCCCTTTGGACCCGAAAAATCCTAGGGGCCATTTGGCCCCAAAAGCCACGAGCGGCAGCGTTCGCGAAGCGCCTCGCATAGCCAATGCAATTCCATCCATCCTGGTCGCAGCCCATCGTTTCTGTACATTCCCTGTCATGAAATATTGGTTGATGAAAACCGAGCCCGAGGCGTATTCCTGGGAGACCTTGGTGCGCGAGAAGACCGGCCGATGGGACGGCGTGCGCAACTACATGGCGCGCAACAACCTGCGGGCCATGGAGAAGGGCGACCTAGTGCTGTTCTACCACTCGGTCTCCGAAAAGGCGGTGGTCGGGATCTGCAAGGTTTCCAAAACCGCCTATGCCGACCCCACGGCCAAAGAGGGCGATTGGTCCTGCGTCGAGGTGAAGCCCGTCAAAAAATTGCCCGTTCCCGTGCGCTTGGACCAGATCAAGAGCGAGCCCGCCCTGGCCCAAATCGCGATGCTCAAGTACAACAGGCTTTCGGTGGTGCCGTTAACCGAAGAAGAGTTCAAGGTGATCGAGGAAATGGGGGGGTAGGTCGGTGCTGCCGAAGGGACGAGCGGATTTTTGTTTGACCAATCAGAATGGATCAAACTATTTGCACGGCAATGCCCGAATGGGGTTCAGATTGAATGGACTCATCCATTTCGCAACCGGACCTTAGCCGGCAAGATCCTTTTCCAACTTCATCTTCCCTCTTCCCTGGGTGGCCAACTGGCGCGCAAGATATTCCTGTTCGGTCTGGCCGGGAGTGGGGATGAAGGTGCAACGGTCGTCCAAAATCCCCAACGCGGCGAGGTCCATGATCGTGCTGTAACCGCCGCGGCAGATGATTTCCCGAGCGTGGAGCAACGCCGAAGCCAACTGGGGCGTTTCAAGATGGGGGACTTCGACCAAGCCAGACTGTTGAATGTCTGCGAGAGGGGCCTTCAGATCGGGGCGGCCCCGCACCAACATATGTCGACCAGGGCGATTGGATAAAATCTGACGGAGCAAGTCTTCAAACGTGGTGCGTGCCGGTTCGGGCCCCGAAACCAAGGCCACCGTGTCCCATGCCTCGTTGGAGGCTGTATCTGGTGCGATCTGGAATCGCGAGAGCGGCCCGATGTAGCGCAAGGACGGAAATTGTCTGGGGTGGACGGGGTGCCCCAGCTTGCCGGAAAGGGTGGGGCAGTTCGGTAGGTCGGGGATCCAGATTTCTTGGAAGGAGCCGACCAAGTGGGCCATGATTCGCTCGCCAAGGAATTCGCTCCACTCCATTCCCTTGGGCGAAGCCAGATGCAATTGGTGGGTGACCAGGATCGATGGCGCCTGGGGGCTGCGGCAGCCGTAGCGGTTGTCGGACAGGATCAGGTCAAATCCCTCTTCGCGCTGCCAGGATCGGACCAATCGAGATTCCCGTCGAACCGCCTGCACAATGCGCGGCAGGCTTGCCAAAAGGCCGGGAACCAATCGCCATCCCTTGCCGTAGGTCACTCCGTAGTCGGGAAGCTCGCGGACCTCGAGATCAGGAAATTCTTTCCGCCACCAAGCCGCGGATCGACCGTTGGAAGCCAGCGTCACCTTCGAGCCGGTGGCCAACAGGGCGTGCACCAAAGGTGTTGTGCGCGCCACGTGCCCGAGCCCCCAATCCAGGGCGCAAACCAGGGCGTGCCTGGGCGAGGGGATCGGAAACATCATGGAGCGAACATCCTCATTTTCCGCTCACCCTTGGCACCAAAGGTGCCCTGCCTGCTTTGCCATGCCGTAGCAGTCGAGACGGCGCAAAGCGCCTCCTCAGGAGGAGCGGCTAAACACCAGAGGATCGAGGTTATTTGGGCCACAAGATTCCTCCGCTCACCCTTGACACCCCTGTCGGTTTCGTGGTGCCGTTACCGTCGAGACGGCCCAAAGCACATTCTCAGGCCAGTCCTGGGCATACCCAAGCGCGCCGAAGCGACAATCGGCGTCGGTGGCCATCGCCCCGTCAACGCCCCAGCTGGGCGTATTTCTTTTCGGTGGCTTCTTTGGCGGGGCGCCACCAGGATTCGTTGGCCTTGTACCAATCGACCGTCGCCTGCAGGCCGTCGCGGAAGTTGGTGTAGATCGGCTTCCAGCCAAGTTCGGTCCGCAGCTTGGTGGAATCGATGGCGTAGCGCATGTCGTGGCCGGGGCGATCCGAAACGTGGTCGTAATCCTTGGCGTCGTGGCCCATCAGTGTGAGCAAAAGTTCGACGACTTCCTTGTTGTTCTTCTCGCCATCGGCGCCAATCAAATAGGTCTCGCCAATCTTCCCCTTGGCCAAAATTTCCAGCACCGCCAGGTTGTGGTCCTCGACATGGATCCAGTCGCGCACATTCTCGCCCTTGCCATACAGCTTGGGTCGCACGCCGCAGATCAAGTTGGTGATTTGGCGCGGGATGAATTTCTCGATGTGCTGGTAGGGGCCGTAGTTGTTGGAACAATTCGAAATGGTGGCTTTGACGCCAAAGGATCGCACCCAGGCGCGCACCAGCATGTCCGATCCGGCTTTGGTGCTGGAGTAGGGGCTGGAGGGATTGTAGGGAGTCGTCTCGTGGAACTTGTCGGGATCGTCCAGCTCCAGGTCCCCATAGACTTCGTCGGTGGAGATGTGGTGGTAGCGCACGTTGTGCTTGCGGACCGCTTCCAAAAGAGTGTAGGTGCCGATCAGGTTGGTGTGCAAGAAGGGCGAGGGATCCTTGAGGGAATTGTCGTTGTGGCTTTCGGCGGCGAAATGCACGACCGCCTCCACGCCTGCCACCAACTCCTCCACGAGTTTGGCGTCGCAAATGTCGCCCTGGACAAACCGATAATGGACCGGATCCGTCTCTTCGGAAAGCAGACTCGAGCGATTGCCCGCATAGGTGAGCTTGTCGAGGTTGGTGACATGCCAAGTCGGGTGTTGGCGCAACACGAGCTTGACAAAATTGGTTCCGATGAATCCACAGCAGCCAGTGACAAGGAGTTTCATAGGAGCAGGAAGATAATTCCTGATTTGGTCAGATCCGGATCCCGAGCCTCGCCGCCGGAGCAAATCCCAGGGCTTGGTGCCAACTCGTGCCGGCATCCAAAATCCATCCGTCCCACTCCATCCCCAGTCCCATTGAAGGCAAGAATTCGGAACGGCCCACGACAAATCCTGTCCGCAAGGACAAGATGTTCCAGTTCACTTCCAGGCCCAGGGGGAATTGGAGGTCTTCGTCGGCCACGATTTTCAAATCGGCAATCGGGACCAGGGTCCAATTTCCCAGGGTTTGGTGCCATGCCGCACCCGTTTGGAAGATGGCCGGAAGGTCTTCCCGGTGATCGCCGGACGTCGTCCCCACGCCTAGGTTTCGAAGCGTTGCCCCGATCGACCATCGCGCGTCGATGGGTCGGTAGGAAGCGCCCAAGCTCATCCATCCCGCCCACGAGAGGGCGTCTGAAACCCCGTCCATTCCCGCCCCCAGCGTGACTCCGGCGCGCAGCCCCTGGATGCCTGTGGGCAGGGCCAATCCCGCATCGAGGGCCCAGGAGGATGCCGAATAGGTTCCGGTTCTTCGATCCTCCTCATCGCGACCTGGCAAGTCGGAGAAGCCTTCAAAGCGCGCTAGGGCATTCCACGTCCACGAGCCCGAGGGTACAATCCACGAGGCTTGTTGCAACGAGCCTTCCAGTCGCGAATAGGTCGAGCCATACCCGGCCGCCAGCGTGGTCTTTTCGACAGAATCTGTTGCGGCGTTTTGGATCGGATCTTCGCGAGCATTCCCGACCCCGGCCCCCGAAAGCGCCAAAGCCCTTGGAGAGGCGTCCAATTTGAGGAGTTTGAATCCCGAGCCTCCGTCGGGAAGGTCGTACCAGGCGGCACAGGTCGAGGAAATGAATCCACCTAGGAGCAGAGTCAGAGCATAGGGCAATCGGGAAGAACAGTTCATCCCTGGAAATTCGTGAATTGGAGGTCGACCGACCAGTCGCCTTTGCGTAATAGTTGCATCGCGTCTTGCAGATCGTCCCTCGATTTGCCGGTGACGCGCAAGTGGTCGCCCAAAATGGAGGCCTGGACCTTGAGCTTGGACTCCTTGATGGCGGCGGCGATCTTTTTGGCGTCAGGCTGGGGAATGCCCGCCTTGAGGCTGGCTTCCTGGCGCACGGTCATGTGTCCGGCGGCTTGGAGCTTGCCCCATTCAAAGCCTTTGGTGCTCACGGCGCGCTTGATCAGTTTGGTGTCGAGCACGTCCTTGAGCTGTTCCATCTTGGGCTCGTCGTCGGCAGTGAGCTTGAGCTTCTCGCCGTCGAATTCGATTTCGCACTTGCTTCCCTTGAAGTCAAAGCGCGTCGCGACTTCGCGTTTGGCCTGGTCGACCGCGTTGCGGACTTCTTGGGGATCGATCTTGCTGACAATGTCGAAAGAGCAGTCTTTAGCCATGTTGACAAGGTATCAAAACCCAAGCGCGGGAAGAATGACCAATCACTTCCCTGCCGCCAATCGCCTCAGGGTGTCGATTTCGGGGCCAGCCAGTTTTTTCTGGTGCGAGAGCTCGACCAGGTCGCCCATTTCGCGAGTCTGTCCACGGGCGAAGTGGTAGCGGCCGGCGCAAAGCAGCAAACGGGAGTCGACCTCGCCTTTGGCCAAGGACGCCGGAGAGAAGCCTTTGCGAAGGTCGTTGGGGTCGTCGGAAAGGGTCAGCCGCCAATAGGTGGCCACCGCAGAGGTTTTGGGCTGAAGATCCGCACACTGTTCGCGGACCGCTTGGAGTTTCCCCCACGATTGGTTGCGACGACAAAGCTTGTCGACTTCCAACAGTTTCTCGGGCGGTTTGGCGGCCAATTTGGGGGATGCCGAATGTTTCGAGGCCTTCGAAGTCTTGGATTTCTTGGGCCTGTGGGACTTCTTGGAGGGTTTTGAAGATTTCGCCGTCTTCTTGTGTGGCTTGGGTTTTTCGGCGGCATGGGTCACCGAGAAAAAGACCAGGCTCAGGAAAAGAATCCATTTCATCGAACGGCGTCTCCCAAAAGCAACGTGCGTCGTCCAAAGGCGTCGATCTGGACCTTGAGCCGGTCGCTCTTGGCCAAGGTAAGCGAGGTCGGAGGGGCAGCCAGTTTGGCGATGGAATCCGAGACCTGTTGGATCCGCAATCCGGGCAATTCCCGGCTTTTCCAGCTCGAAACCGGAAAGGCCAAGATCGGCTCGATCGGGGCCAACAGCTTTTCCGCCAAAACATCGGCTTGGGATCCAATCCACGCACCGATCACGGTCTTGAATTCCCGGGGCGATTGGATCCGCAGCGAATCCCAATCCCAGTCCCCCGACCACCAGGATCCCGACGGGTAAGAAGCTTCCAGCCCTGACCAGGGCGAAGATCCTGACTTTCTCGAAAGGATCCATTTTTGGCCGTCGGGCCCGGACATTTCCATCGAACAAAGGCCTGATTTGTCCTTACAGGGGTTTGCGACCAAAATCCCGAGCTTTCGTTGGGCCGCCAACGAGCGCAGTCCGTCTTCGGTGATTCCGGGAGCCAGTCCGACAAAAAGGGTGGAAGGAGCCCCGCCAACCGGGGCGATCCGAAGTCCAGTAAAGCCATGGCGAGCAAAGGTTGCGGCGGCAAGGTTAGGCTTGCAGGACCGACAGAGAAATCCTTGGGAAGCCGGATCGGGCATGGCTTTGAGGAAGGACTTTGGCAAGGCGTCGGGGTCGGCTTCGGTCCATTCGGCGTCTTGGGAAATGCCATCCAAAATGTTCCAGAAAATTTCTTCGGGGATGTCTTGGGCGCGCACGCCGGTTTCCGCTGTCCATTCAATGGACGAGACCGAACCGTCTTTGGCCGAATCGGCGCGCAATAAAATTTGGACGCCACCCTTGGACAATTTCCGGCTTTCCCAAAGCCCCATTCGGGCGGCGTCGGCGGGAGTCAAATTCCAAGCCTTGCGCAGCCCGCTCATGCTCGGTTGCCAGCCCGCCCCCGCTGACCAGGCCACCAAAGACCCGGTCAGCACCCAAAACCCGATTCGTCTCATTCCGGTTGCTCTGGCAATTGCCCAATGTAGGGCAAATTCCGGTACCGTTCGGCGTGGTCGAGGCCGTATCCCACGACAAACACGTCGGGGACCTGGAATCCGAAGAAATCGGGCTTGATCGAGGCCTCGCGCCGCCAAGGCTTGTCGAGCAAGAAACACCCGCGGACGGAAAGCGCTTCCCGGTCCAACAGCCATTCCTTCAACGCGAGATAGGTCGCGCCGGTATCGAGGATGTCGTCGACCAACAGGACGTGTTTGTCGGAAATTTTGGATAGATCCGGACCGATGACCGAGGGATTGGTTTCGGGGACCGTGGATTCCCCATAGGTGCGGGATTGGGCGAATTCCAACTGAAAGGGTGTCCGGATCTGTCGCATCAAATCGGCGGCAAAAACCATGGCCCCTTTCAGCACCACCAGCAAGACAATCTCTTCGCCGGCATAGTGCTTGTCGACTTCCTTGGCGACCTGGGCGACACGGGCTTCGATTTGGCGGGCTTGGAGCAGAATCGTCGGATTGCTCATTCGCGCGCGCCTCCCCAGGCCAGGGCTTCGCGTTCGACTTCCATGTTGAAGTTCAAGCGTTCCAGCAAGGCGATCCAGGTGGAGGCATTCTGTCTTCCAACGTCGTTCAAAGTGGGTTCTTTCAGAATCGGGTGGAGTCTTTCCACGCGGATGCGCTCTCCCAGATTTTCCAAGGGGGCTTTGCTCACGGGGATCTTTGCCGCTTCGGCAAGATCCAGCAGGATTTTCAGGGACTCGGCGATGTTGTGGTCCGCCGTGGCGGACA
>CAIKAA010000427.1 GCA_903825275.1 uncultured Fibrobacterota bacterium
CCTGGCGGGAACATCGCCAAACAAACTGATGACGCCGTTGTTCCATGCTGCGTCAAAATCTGTCAGACCAGGAATATCCGAGAACAGGTCGATGCGCAACGGAGGAACTCCCATCTGCAAGATTGTGTCCGTACGCACAAGGTCTTCGGGAGTTTGGTCCAATTCCATGCCTCCAAAAAACGCCGAAAGTGCCTGAAGAAGCTTGGTGGCATTCTCCAAGGTTCGGTCGAAAAGTATATCCAGGTCCTGGGTGGCGCGCGGACGTGCATGTACCGCCAGCGCATAACCTCCGATGATCAAATAGCGAACGTCAGCATCGTTGAGTTCGGACAAGAACTCTTCGAAGTCTCGGGAGTTCATGGATACCCTGGGCTTTCAAGCAGAGGAGCAACAGGTTGCCCACAGCGTCGATCCGTTCCTCGACCGGTCGGGACTGCCAGTAGGCAACATCCTCGGCCAATTGCTTTGAAGGATCTGCACGCCGAAGCGTCCAATTCGAGCCCTTTCGAGAAAGTGAAGTGGCCATGGTACTAATTTACAACCCGCTTTGGTCCATTTGCCATTGGTTCTGAACGCTTTTCGCAGCCACCAAATCGACATCCAACGTTGATCTTGGGACGCCGTAAAGCGAGGATGCCACAGAGCCTCCGATCAGCCATTTCTCTCCCAGCCGATCCAGAGGCTCGGCGGCGAGCAAAGCAACAGCTAGAGGTTCGAATGCAGCGGAATGCAGATCTGCGGGGAGCCACCGTTTGGAAGACTCCAACCGAATCCGCCGGGCACTCCATTGGGGGGGGGGCTTCTGACATCGGCATCAGCAAGCTCGACGACCATCCTGGAGTGAGAAGCCATCAACGCCAATTTTTTCTCGGGCGACATCTGGCGAAGCAATTGGGCTTGTTGTTCCAGCGCCTTGGCCTCGGAGGCTTCCCCTGCTTTGAACGGACTTGGATCCATCGGTTCCAATCTAGTCTGCGACAGATTTATCATGCCCACTGCAAGTTTTGGGAGGGCTAGTGAAGGTGCACACCACCCTCAGATTTGGTACCCCTAACTTGAAGGGGGAGACCATGACCATCGCTGACGCCCTACGACTGGAAGGCCGAGCAGAGGCCGAAAACGAATTCCGATCCATTGCGGACTCACTCCGGATGGAAGGAAGAGCAGAAGGGCTCGAAGAAGGCCTCCGCGCTTCCAAAATCGAAGACGCCCGCAAGAGGCTGGAGCACGGCATCGCCTGGACCGTGATCACCGACGTCACCTGAATCAAACCCGAAAATTTGCATCCGTAAGTTTTGATTCGTTGCGAATAGGACTCTTGAGATTCTTCAACCGCTAAGGCGAAGAGATGCCGCAACCTTTTGCGTGATGTCTAGGCAGACGCCCCTGCTTCGAACCGGCTTGGATGCGTCGGTTCCGAACTAGTCTGAAGTTCAGGGGATGGGACGATTGGCGAGCTGAATCCTGCAAGGCCACGGTAACTACTGACCGACTTGCAAAGCGAAGGATGACGATTTTTGTCTTTGCTTGAATGGCTGGCGTCTGAATTTGATCTTCGCCGACAACCATTTCCTATCCCGAAAGTCCCAGCGCCAAGATGACCGCCTTTGAAATCTCGGGCCATCTGGAGACGGGAATTCTTGTGATTCTAGGTCTTAGCAGATTCTTCTCCACCGAACGGATCCATTCTGGCCTTAAGTACGAAACCGTTGGAACACCATCCTCTGGAGTGAGCTTAACCTCCCAAGGGAGATCACGTGCTTGCGTGCTCAACGGAATGACGGGAATCTGCAACAGGCCATCCAAACTTTCAGAAGGCCCAAGCAACAAGACCGGTCGACGCTAGTCGGGCACCTCTTTACAGAGGCCAGCGAACTTCACCACGGATCCTTCTGGAAACCCGTCCGAACTGTCCATCGGCCCTTGAAGCCCCTTCGCCACCCAGGCATCCCAGGCGCCACCAGAAACGTCTTGCGTTTCCTCCAGGTCGTTCGCTGGCAGAACCACGATTTCTAGACGTCGCCCTACCCAACTCTCTGGTAGGGACAAGGTTAAGACATTGGTTTCTTGCTGGACATAGGCCCGTAAGGCATCGGTGGAAAGGGTGCTACTCTATTCCCAATTTATGAACTATCGCGATTTGACCCTCTCCGCAAGCACCTGTTATTATTTGGGCATCTTCATACCAGATATCAACAGCCGCACCTTGAGACTTTGCAAGCATTAAAGTGGCTAAAATATTTTTACCGGTCGCTGTAGTAGCATCAAATCTAAACTGCTCACTATTTGCACTAATACAAAGAAAAAGATCTCTGTTAGCCTCAGGATGGCCATTGACACCAAAAAGTACCTGCCCTATGGTGCCATTGTCTGCAACGTAATAGCGACCAATCGTTTGTTTTGGTAGATAATGTTGTGTCACAGCAAATACGGGACACACAATTGATATGATTATCGCAGCACTAAAATGAATTTTCATCTTCTATCTCCTTGTTTTCTCGAGTGGAATCCGTTTCCGGATGGTTTGTGGTGGTCTGATGGCTTCTAATCCAGCAGCAATTGCTGAATCGGAATTATGGCAGCATTCGATTTTGGGATTTGGCCCGTTTCGATGCCGAAGTAGTAGAGCATTCCGGCGACAGCGCGAATGCCGTTCACGTAGCTGTTCGACGCGATAGTCGTCAGATCGCCATCGTCATCGTTGATCGTGTTCGAAGGGAAATCAAGTTCCCAATTGTCGTACAAATCATGTTCTGATTGTGGTTTTGACGGACGATTTTTGAAGAATGCGTCCAAGTATTTCTCGTAATGAAGCCCAGGATTATTCCCATAGCTTGCGTTCCCATCATAGCCACCGGTACAGCCATATTTGGGGCATTCCCAAGGGAATATGTTGGCGATTTGGGCTGTTGTGTACATGTCAAATCGAACGGGATCAGCGATATACATATCACTAGTTGAATTGGGAAAGCTGGCCTTCATTTTCCCGTCCAAGCGGTAGGGATTCAAGGCACCCCCCTTTGCCCACGCATCTTCGGCTTTCCAGCGATAACTGTTGGCGGCCATCCAATTTTCAAATACGTTTCCAATCAACCCATGATAATTGTCATTATCGACATGTTCTGGAACCGACATATCCCCCACCAAATGCAAGGCCTGGCCCAATAGCCAATAAGCTGTCTGTTTGTCGCCGTGGCGGTAATGATCGAACGCGCCGTATTTCCACCAAGAGTCGGAATAGGCCTTTTGTCCAAACAGCAAGGCTTTGACTTTCGCCAAGGCGCTATGGTGAGTTTGACCCGCACCGATGGATTTCAAGCCAATGTCATCTGCCTGATCAACAATCCAGAAATGAGAATCGAATATATCTTTCCCGCCAATTCCGCTATAGCCAAACGTGAAATCGGCGCAATCTACATCGTTCAACCCGTTGTTGAGGGTCAAATTAGTTCCCAAGACACCGCTTAACGTAAAGGAAGTTAGACCAACGCTATAATACGCTCCGGATACATAACCATCTTCACGCTTCGGATCAAAGGAATTCTCATACTCACCCTTATCTCCAAGGTATTGGGGCTCTTCAAGCTCGGGTAACCGAATCCCGTGCATCTTCAATAACCGCAACGCTTGTTCGGTCTGAAGCTGGTGCGTGTACTGATTGTAGAACGTTTGCACACGATCCGAATTTAATCCCAGGAAATCACGGCGTTTTCCTGCCAAAATCCATCCGTTGGCGGCAATGGTAATGGCGGTTCCCAACCGGTCTTGCGCGGCCATGGAATCTGGCAAGGCAACCGTAAACGACTTCTTTGCGCCCGCTGGCAGGCTCGGCACGTCATTGAGGTACACCACATTGGAGGGAAGCATGTGGTAGCCGTCACCAATCCCCTCGCGAACGTCCACCGACATCTGGGCTTTGGAGGCATCACGCGACGAGCGGTTATAGGTCGTAAAGCGAAGGCTCCGAGAGCTATCCGATTTGGACGCATCGATCCAGACATCGGCAATGGAAAGCTTGGCCTGAGGCTTCGCACTCACCGAAACATTGGCGACCAAACGTTTCCCGATGCCAAGCCCCTCCTGCACAGTGGCGTAGATGCGACAATCGTTGTCGCAAACCTCCTTGGCAGGAACCGTGATCGTCGCTCTGGTTTGAGTTGCTGGTTGGAGTGCGCCGGAACGGACCACCATTTGCTTGGCGCCTTTGGCTCCGCTGATGGTGAATTGGATTTCACGGTCCTTGATCGGAGTGGCCGAAGCATTTGTGACCAGCACATCAAAGGCAGCCTTTTCCTCCAACCCCAAGTACTTGTACACCGGATAGGCGCTTACGTAGAGGGAATCCTTGACATCCGTTTTTGGAGCTGCCGCTAGCGTGCCCAAGTTCAACACCTTGATGATTTCCGGCTGGAGATCGGTGCCGTAGGCCTGTACCGCATCGCGCAACACCTTGTTTTTCGACGAGACAACCGGTGAACCTTGGCTGGCCACCACCGCGATCGCGCCCGAGACGATGGCCGTGGAAGCCGATGTCCCCGAGATGTCTCCCCAAGTCGCCGATTTGGTTTGGTCCGCATCTGCCTCGATGCTGGTGAGCCCCACGCCCTGGGCATACAGGTCGACCCCGGTGCCGTGATTGGAGAAGTCGGCGATTCGCCCCTGCTCGTCGACGGCACCCACCGACACCACTCCAGGAATGGCCGCCGGGTACTCGCGCATTTCGGAAGCGGTATTTCCCGCCGAGGCAACGACCACGATCCCCTTGTTGATGACCGACCGGACCACCGATTCCAACAACTCGGAACGCTCGGGAGTTCCTGCCGAAACATTCAAGATCTGGGCACCGTGTTCCGATGCCCACTGAAACCCTTTGACAAGATCTGACAACGAGCCAAATCCATCGGCATTCATGACCTTTACCCCCATGACCTGGACGTTTTGTTTGGCATTCTCCTCGAATCCGCCCGCTACCCCCAGCGCCAATCCCACCATCTGGGTGCCATGCCCGTTGTAGTCCATCTCGCTGGCGTCGGCCATGTCCTTGTCAGAGCCTTCGGTCAGGATCCTCTTGCCCGGCTTGACCACCCCCACAAACAACGGATTGTCGAAATCCAATCCGGTATCCAGAAAGGCAATCACCACGCGGGTCGCATCGCCTTGGCTGGAGCGAGGCCCCAGATACCCCTTGCGATCAAACACCCGCTTGAACCCACCCACTCCATGGCGTTGGATCAATAGATCGGGCTCGACAAACCGAAACTTTTTGCTGGAGCGAAGCGACGCGGCCAAATCGGCAGCGGCCACATCGTTCTCATCAAAATCCACCTGCAACACATCGCCTTCGGAGCTAAACGCCCCGATTCGCGAACTCCACTTTTTCCCTGCCGCAAACACCTGTTTGGGATGACGCTTTTTGTGCACCTCCCCCACCTGCCGCTCCAACTCCTGCGCCGCATCGCCAATCACACTGGCGTTGCTGAGCACCAGCAACCGCCCGCTCTTGCGCTGCAATCCAACCGGATCGGTCGCACCAAAGCCTTGCACGAAGCCATGCTCACGGACAGCTTTGCGAAACGCCCGGTCATCGGAGCGTGCGCTCGCGAAGGCGGCGGTGAGGAGGAGGAAGAGAAGGATTTTCATGGGATGGGTTACCAGATCAATCCAAAAGCAATTGGAGGATTGGAGAAAGATTGAACTTGGTCCAATTCAGCTTCCGTTCCACCCGAGTGGCGTCTGACTTAGGATTGTAGCGATCACGTGAATCCAAAGTGAAACATCCCAAGTTGCTGCTCAAATCACAGACTTTGGTAAGACCCACATCAAGGGTTTGGGCAATTTTGGCGCCGGTAAAGGATTGATCTGCCGCCAACTCACTGACATCTAAAAGCGGAAAATCATTGCGATTTGGACTATAGGGATCACTTCCAGAAATCGAAATCTGCCCGTTTTGTCCATGACTTATAGATACCTTTTCATAAGATAATTTACCGCCCAAACTCTTAAGTTTGGGATAAACAAATACTTCCCCAGAACTTTCGCCGTAATCAATATATTGGGAGTTACTCTTGATCGCGCTTACGACAGCAGCCTCGCCAAAAGTTTTAATCAATGAAGCTGGAATCACGTCCCAAAAGCCAATATGAGCAGGACCGTATTGTCTAGTCTTCGACTCCCATGCTGTCACTAAATAATTACCATTTGCCCATCTGTATAATTGAAATTGCCAGTATTGTTTTTCGCAAATCTGGACAAAATGAGGGCCGCAAGTATTGCAATCTCCCGTTAGACTCCGACCATCATAACAATACCCCCCAGGCGAGGATGCCTCCTCTATATTGAACGAAGGAAGACTCGACCCCTTCCAAGAATCAGGAACTACAAGATCCCTTGACGGCATCACCGCCATCGACTTGTAAGTTTGCATATTTGAACTTGAACTGTATGGCGTACCAGATGAATGAGGGGTGTAAACAGTTGTCGTTCGGTAAATTCCTCCTGTCATTTCCGGCGCTACATTTACCGTGACATCCTTTGATGTAACCCATGTTTTTTCTGGGTTTTCGTAAACATTCGGATCGCCACTGGTTCCAACCATTGCTTCTGTACGAGCGGAGGTCAAGCTATTCCAACGCCCAACATTCCCATTAGGAATAAGATAGTATGGGGTGGTAATGGTGTTAAATTTTTTTAAAAAATCACGAGGTGTCCCCGAGGGGTCTGTTTGCTTTAAATAGTCCGACGCTTCGCCTCCGGAAAACACAGCATAATCCTCATTCACCGTAACTCTATTTTTAACAGAAAAAACATCATCTGTTGTCGGCTGACCCCTCCCGTAATCAGGATACATATTTTGAGGATTATTTGGCTTGCCACTCGGGCATACAGCATCCGTCTGCGATTCCTGATACGCTAATACGGCTCCTACACCTGGCGCTTCCATTGCGACTAGAGCGATTACCCCCCAAAAACCAACTGCAGATTTCGTCGTACTGGGGGTTATACACCAATCGGATAAAGGCTCATATTCGGTACGGCCATACCGTGTTTGAGAAGTGGCTTCCCAACCATTCCCAGGATGTAAGGCGTACTTGGTTAGAATATCTGGTACGCGATACCCAGAAAGTGCCATCATCAAGGCAAAGCCTGAAGGCTGGTTGTTTTCGCCAATTCCACAATATGGAGTAGACTCGCCATCACACGCACCACTATCGGAAACACCTTTGTCGTCATAGGAATACGATCCAGTGAGGAGCCCAATC
>CAIKAA010000428.1 GCA_903825275.1 uncultured Fibrobacterota bacterium
CCTTCAGGCGCTCTGAAGGGCGATCTCGCCAAGCCACCCCAACTGGCCGCTTTCAACCGAATTCAGGGTGGCCGGATTGAGCCGAATCGGGTGGCCGCTTTCAGCCGAATCGCCTGGCCGGATTGAGCCGAATTTTGCACTCTTCCGATTGGGCCACAGAAGTTGCTGGTTTTTCGACGGCGGGCAACTCCTCCGACAGGCTCGAGACATCCACCCCAAAAGCGGCGGCCAAGGCCAGGCGGGAATCCGAAGAGGCATTGCCTTCGCGCTCGATCCGCTGCACAGTGCGCAAGCTTAAGCCCGCCACGGTGGCGAGATGTTCTTGGGTCCAAGATCTCTCGTCGCGGAGCCCTCGGAGTTTCTGGGAGTCGATCTTCATGGCGTCAGTACAGAGTAGGTCGGTCATGGCATAAAGGTCAACCGAACGGGCCGTTTTGGGTACGACAGGAGGCCGCCAATCCCTATGACAGAGGCTTCTGGCGGGAAAGTGGCGGGTTTGGCTGGTCAGAAAATCTGGATCTGGGGGCAGATCGAGAATCGGATCGCAAACTAAGCGCAGAGCTTTTCCAGAATTTTCCAGGCATCGAACCAAGGCACCACCTCACAGCCGGTTCGGGATTGGGGTTCTTTCCCCGCATAGATGAGGAAAGAATGATGAATCGCCCCTTTCAGCGACTTTTTGAAGCGATCCGTCCCCTCCAGCATTTCCGACCGGATCGTTTGCGACGACTTGATTTCAATGCTCGCGAGTCCTTGGGGGGTGTCTAGCAGGAGATCGGATTCCAGCGCGTTGTTGTCGCGGAAATGGAACATGCGAATGGGCAGATGGCGGTGGTCGATGGTCTTTTGCAGGTCGGCGACCACCATGCTTTCAAACAGCGATCCGCGCATTGGGTCACTCCAGATCCGGTCGGGAGAGGGCAGACCCAACAGGTGACTGGCAAGGCCCGGATCCAGAAAATGGATCTTGGGCGACTTGACCAATCGCTTTCCGAAATTGGTGTGGTAAGGTGGCAGCAAGAGGATTAGGTGACTTGCCTCCAAAATCGAGATCCAATGCTCGATCGTCTTGGAGTCCACCCCGGCATCCATCGCCAAATTTTGGCGATTCAATTCCTGGCCGGTTCGCGAGGCCAATTGGCGAAGAAACTTGCGAAACGCCCTCATGTTATGGATTTGGGCGATGTGGCGCAGGTCGCGCTCGACGTAATTGGCCACATAGGCTTCCAACCAATCCTGAGAGGCAATGCGTCCATCGGCCAATCGGGGCCAAAAACCCCGATGGATCGCCTGGGGCCATTTGGGGAGATTCCCGGCCAATTCGGAAAGAGTCAAGGGGTGCAGTTGGTAAGAGAGTGTACGTCCCGCCAGACTTTGGGAAACGCCCTTCACCAAAGAAAAGGAGTGCGAACCCGTCAGGATGAACTTTCCTGGCTGGGGGTTTTCGTCCACCATGGCCTGCAAGGTCCCCCACAAGAGCGGCGCATTCTGGATTTCATCAAGGATCAGTGGATTGGGGTAGGTCGAGAAAAAGCCCAACGGGTCGGAGGCAGCCAGGTCTGAAAGATCGGCGCGCTCCAAGTTCAAGTATTGGTGGTTCGGGAAAATTTCCCGCGCCAAGGTCGTTTTTCCCGATTGCCGAGGACCAGAAAGAACCACGATGGGGATCGTGCCGCTGGCGCGAACCAGAAGCGGACCAAGATCGCGATGAATCATGGAAGAAATATACGAATCAGGACTTTAATTCCATATCTGTATATTTATACCCCTTCCGTTTTCGGACCGGTTTGCCTCGGGTTTTGTTGATCCTCGAGCCCCCCAACCTTTCCGAAGCTCCGGCACGCTAAATCACCCCCAAGCCCATCGTTCGTGAGCTGGGGAAGATGTATCGTTTCCTTTTGGACGGCGTCCGACGACGGATCGTCACAGGCCATGGAATCTATCCGCACCCTAACCCAAGGACCACTCATGCATTCGATTCCACACTTGGCCAGCCTCACCGACTTTTTGATGTACTTGGGAGCCTCGTTGGGACTGACCGCCTTGTACATGGTCCTCTACACCGCGATCACGCCCCATTCCGAATGGAAGCTGCTTCGCGAGGGGAACTTGTCGGCCGCCTTGGCCTTGGGCGCTAGCCTTTTAGGCTTCGTGCTCCCCTTGGCTTCGGCCATCGCCCACTCGGTATCCCTGCTGGATTGCGTCTTTTGGGGATCGGTCTCGCTGGTCGTCCAGATCCTCGCCTTTTTCGGGTTGCGATTGATGGTCCCGACCCTATGCGACGACATCACCGCCGACCGCCGAGGAACCGCGACGATCGCGGCGTTCTTCTTCGTGTCGGTGGGAATCCTGAATGCGGCTTGCTTGAGCTGGTGACCTGCCTGTCTCTTGGGCGTAGGCCAAATCCCTATAATCGACTCTTTTGTCTAATGAATATAGTCGTTGGTTCGGCAACGATTTGTGCCGATAGACCCCTTTAGACGGAGAGCCTTTTCTCCGTAACCCAACCGAGGAGTCTTCTCATGAGTCCCATCCAAGGCACAGCTCCCCAAGCCCCCCCGCCACCGCCGCCCAAAGTGTCCAATGTTCCAGCTGGCGCCCAAGGCGTTCCAGGAGGAGCCGATGCCGATGGAGACAACGATGGTGGGGCAGCCGCAGCGGCTGTAGCCTCCAAATCGGTCTCCACACAGACCGGCGGAAATATCGATCTCGTCGCTTGATCGGGAACTCCGATCCGCCTCGGAGGGAATGTTCCCGGTGACGGATCGGACCGATGTCGCTGGCAAAGACTGTTTCGCAAACCTGGCCGCAATCGGTTTAAGCCATTCCCCTATTTCGTGACAAGAGCTGGTGATCGGGTCCATCCCGGTCGCAGCCTTGTTGCTGGGACGATCATTTAGCTCCGGGGGCTCAAGGTAAAGACATTTTTTGTCTTTACCTTGAGCCAGACGACTTCCCGGCTTGGACTCAGAACCAGCGCCCGATGGTCACGCCTGCCGTTGAGCTTCCGCTCAGGGCATCCAGCTGGATCACCGCCCCGATTTCCCAATCGTACAAGAAATGTCCAAAACCCGTTCCTTGGAACGGATCCACCACCGGTTGGATCCAGCTGGGATCGCGATCCGAGAGCCACGGGCGGAACCGAAGCGTGGTACCCACGGCCAATCCCAAACCGGTCCGGACCAACTGGGTGGTTCCTTCCCGTCTGGCCACGGAATCGGCCGGTAGGGTCGAGAGTGTTTTCTTGTAAAGCGTGCTGCCTTGAACCCGAAAAGCCAGGGATTGACTAAACGTCTTCTCGGCGCCAACCTGAAGTCCAAATTCGCGATCGCCCTCCAAGGGAATCGAAGCTCCGATTCCCCACTGCAAGCCGTTTTCGCGCACACTGCCAAACCCCACATCCAAAATCGGGTCGCTGGTTATGCCGGAATCTCTCTCGAGGGAAATCACTCGCCGAAGTTGGGCGGAAATCCGATTGGCACCCAAACGCAACTGAATCGAGGGATCAACCCAGGAACTCAATCGGCTGGGAAAACCGGAATCGAGATCGAGGGCTTTGCTCCGCACCAGGTCGCCCCCAATGGCCAGGTCGAAAGAGCCAATCCCGAGCCCCAATTGGGAAAGAGCGATCCCGGTTCCCAAATCGAATTCGCTTCGCCGCAGATTCGCCACAGTGAATCCTGTTTGGGGATCTCTCAAGTCCAACTCGCTTCCCGCGTAGGAAACCAACAGATGCGGCGCGGTTACCGCCAAGGCGTACATGGAACCCGACCCCGCAAGAGCTTGCACGTGGCCTTCACATGCCCAGCTCAATTCCGCAGCTTGGGAAGGCAAGGGCGAGATGGGGAGGACTTGGAAGCCAGCCAATCCCGAAACCGGTTCCCGAAGGCTGGTGGCAGCAAGACCAGGAATTGTCGCAAACAACGCGACGGCAATCAAGCACTTCATGGATTCTTCTCCAGGCTTTGGGGAACGACCTTCACTCCATCGAAGTTCCAGGCAAGCTGCAGGTAGGAGGTTCCGGAATTCTGGTGGTCAAAGGGGGCGTCATAATGGCGATCCACGCGATGGAAGACTCGAAACGTCAGATTCCGTCCAACATCCGTCGAAACGCCCAAAGACCAAAACGCTTCCGCGGATTCCCCCAAGGTCCGGGTTGAACCTCCATAAGAGGCGTCGCCTATCAAAGAAACGGGAAGACGATTTCTGTCCAAATCGCAAAGATCCAATTTCAGCCCTCCAAACGCGTGAAAGGTTTTGATCGGCGTTCCCATGCCGACGGTCACGGAAGGCGAAAGGACGGGGAGCTTGAGTCTCCACGTCACGGCTCCATAGGCTCCATAGGGCATGGAAAACCCAACGGCGTAGGACCAAGCCTGCCAAGTGGTTTGGTCGTGATCCAAGACGAATTTCAGGGAAGGAACGACGGGGAAAGAACTGGTGGTCTTGGCACCAAAGCCAACCGAATCGCTTTCCACCAAGGCCCAGGTGTTCGATAGGGCGATTTCCAACCGTTGGTCCAGCCACGCACTTCGCAGGGCGGTGTGCCAGCTCGGATCATTGTCCATGGTCGCGGTCAGCGCGCCTCCAAAGCGATGTTCTTCGGCGATGTCGCCGGTTGGCACATACTGCAGCCCCGTCACGCCGTACACCGTGATTTCTGCGTGGGCAGCCAAGGCGCAGGCGGCAAGGATAGAGAAAATGTGTTTCATGATTTGAGTCCTTTTCCTACCGGCCCAGGACCATCAGAAGGAGTGCCGAAAGGCCTACCCCCAGGGGGATGGTCCAACGAGCGTTGCGCCCTTGATTCTGTTCCATCTGGACTTGTCGTTTTTCGTCAGGCGCCAGAACAATCTCGGTGTGGGCGTCCCCAAAAAATCCCGCCGTTGCCACGGAGTGCTTGCCTTTGGGAAGCTCGATTTTTGCGGCAGCCGCCTTGCCCAGGTATTTCCCATCCACCCACACATCCGCGACGCTCTCGGGAGAGCTGACGGTCAAGACCGAGGTTTTTTCCACGAGAGTTGGCTCCAAACGCGACTCCTTGTCGTCGCGAATGGTCACCCGCAGGGTTTGGGTCACAAACAACGTGCGCGACAGCTCCACCAAATATTCCCCGATGTCGAGATCCAGTTTATGGAATGGCGCTTGGCGCTCTTCCACCACCCGACCCGAAAACTCGCGCACCACGACGTTGACGCTATCGATGGTCGGCACCACCGTCAGCCGTCCCGTCAGGCGCTGCAAGGGCGCCGAAAAGGAAGCTTGGGTTCCGGGTTTGACCGTAACCACATCCCGCAACACGGAGAACTGAGGCTTTTCCACGCGGATCGCCACGGTTCCAGGCACCACGTTTTCAACCACCAAAGGCGTGATCCCCATTCGCTGTTCGTTGATGAACACGTCGGCCCCGACAGGATTTGAAGAAACCGCCAGCGAACCTGGCTTCACTTTGAGCACACCCTTGACTTCGGTTTGCTGTCCGGATCGGACTTCGACTTGGCGACCAAAAACCTGGAATCCCGAAAGGTCGTACACGACCTGGTAAAGACCCTCCGAAACCGTATCCAACTGCATGGGCGTCTTCCCAACCTCCTTGTTGTTCACCAAAACTTTGGCGCCTTGTGGTTCGGAAACCAACTTCAAGGCTCCTGGCAAAGACTTCATGGCCACTTGGACCTCGCGACGAATCTTGGGCTTGATGGTCACGGCTTCGGTGTAATTGCTGTACCCGCTGGCCAGCACGCGCAGCGAATAACTTCCTTCCAAAAGATTCTCCACCTTGAGCGGATCTTTGAGGCTTGCCTTGCCCAAATATTGGTCGTCCAAATACACCTCGCCTTCCACCGGCTGAACAGACACGATCAAATCGCCCATCCAACGCCGAAGGTATTTGAGTTCAAGAGACTTGGAGATTTGAACAATCGCCCCGCGCAACTTTTCATAGCCCTGGATCTGGGCGTATTCCGCAACCAGAACCTGGCCGGTTTCCACCGAAATCAAACGAGCGTCCAATTGGATCAAATCGTTGAAGCGACTCACTTCGCCGGTGAGAATGGCTTCTGCCTGAAAAAGCTTTCCCAGTTGTTCCCGCTGCGATTCGGAAAGCCCCGATGCGGACAGATTTTGTTCAGCGGCAAGCTTCCCGATCTGGGAGCGCTCCAACACCAAAAAGCTTGTCTCGTTCTTCAGGTGAGTCCCAAACATGGACGCCACCGAATTGCCCAACCCATCCTTTTGGGCTCCATCATTGGAGTTCAGAAAGGGAAGAATGGCCAGGGTGGGAGTGCGCTTGCGGTTTTGGAACGAGGATGCGGGCTCTGTGGCCGTGGCCAGCGATGTGATCAACAACAGCATCCACGCGGAGGCGGCTACCCTCCGGGATGCGAAAATAGATAGAGTCATAGCAATCCTTTGTGACAATTCCCGTGCCCAAAAGGATACACATCTTGTGCCAACTCAAAACGCGGAAGCTGAGCCCCTGTGAGGACGATCACATTCGATCACGGGCCGGGGGTGCTGCAGGCTGGAACCTGCAGGGTTCTTGGAACAATTTTGGGGAGAACCCGTCTCAAGGCTTCCTCAGACGCCTCCCATGACGGCAGGCAATGGCCTTATGATTTGTCGCGAGGCTGCATCATGCTTTGCAAGCTCAATCTTGTCAGGGATTCCATGCCTACCGGGGACATTGGCGGAAGTGCAGCCATGGTTTGGCCTGCCGAGCCGTTTCCAAAAGGCACATCAAGAACTTGATCTTTCGCCAGCCCCTTGTCCAACACATAGGCCGGGCCGAAAGGTTGGTTCTCCTGGGAGGCTTGAACCTTGGGTGGAGTTGGTGCGGAACCATCAACAGGACCGGCAGTAGGGTTGGCGAAATTCAGTGGATCGATGGCCATGGCCCACCTCCTAGTTGGAGCCTTTGAAGCCCCGTTGGTTTAGGCTTGTTTCTCCTAGACCTCGATAGAACTCCTTATGTGGACCTATCGGTTGGTTTCGACGCACTCTTTAGAGGTTTTCCCAAAATTCTAGACTCCACTTCCCTCCTGAAAAAATACCGGCCAGAACGGATCCCTCCCCCCTTCGTTTCTCCGAAGAAGCCTTGGTGGCACGACTTCCCTCCGCCATTCCCATTGCCGTTCTCTTTCCAACGGAGGGATTGCCCCTTGGATCCTCGGATCGGGAGAGTGGTCCCTGGTAGGAAAAATCGAGGCGATTAATTAGTATTCCAGGCACCTTTTTCCTCACCCGGACAAAAGGGGTAAGGACGCTTCACTCCTCGTCTGAAATCATTATTTGGACGATCCCCAAATGGGATACGATGAACTACTGCGATGCACTTATCCAACTCTCACCTGATGTTCTTGCGAAACCTGCTTTTCATGAGGTGGATTCCGGAGAATCCCTGACTTTCGGCGCATTGCGGACCTCGATGCTTCAATGGCGTCAGCATTATGATTCCAAAGGAATCCGACCCGGCGATGTCGTGGCGATCCACCTGTTCAATGGTCTCGACTTCATCTTGGCCCACATGGCAGCCCAGCACTTGGGCGCCGTCTCTTGCTTGCTCGATCCCTTGGCCCAACCCAAATCCCTCCCCTATTTTCAAGAAAAGACTCGCGCCAAGCTGCTGATCACTCACCTCCCGCCCCCCCAGCTTCTCCCCGAAACGTTCCAGCTTTCGGAAGTGAGCTATCCGGCGGTTTTTGGCGCCGAAGCGAAGATCCAGCCGACTCTGGCCCCTCCCCCAGCCCATGATTGGGATCTTCAGGCGACCTGTTACATCTATTTCACTTCGGGAACCACGAGCGCCCCCAAAGGCGTGGAACTGACCCAGGAGAACCATGCCAATTTCTTTCGCATCGCCGAACGTTATTGGAAACCCAGCGACGAGCACAGCAAGCACATCGCCTTTGTGCCGTTCTCCCATGGCTTTGGTTCGATCTTTCTGATTCCTTGGACGATCCGCACCCGATCGGAATTGCACATCATGCGATCCTTTCATCCTTCCAAAGTCGCGGAAACGATCGAGAAGGTGGGGATCACCCACATTTACGGAGTTCCTTCCCACTACCAGCAGTTGTTGCGCTTTCCCCAGTTCCACCCAACCCTCCAAAAACTAGAGATGGCCTTCTGCGCCGCCGCCAAGCTGGAAAACCAAACGGCGGACGAGTGGAAACGGATCACGGGAACCCGTTTGCATGAAGGGTATGGCTTGATCGAGACCACGGGAGGAGTGGTCTGGCGCGTTCATCGTGACGCCGTGCGGACAGGGCATGTCGGGGAATGTCCACCCGCGAACTTGGCGGAAATCGGAATCCTGAGTGAAGACAACACCCTCTTGCCTCCTGGAGAAGAGGGGGAGATTTGCGTGAAGGGAAGAAGCGTTACCAAAGGCTACCTCGCCCAACCCGAAGAGAACCTTCGTGTGTTCCACGATGGCTGGTTTCGCACCGGCGACAAGGGACTCCTCTCCCCCGACCGACAATTGTTCTTGACCGGCCGGATCAAAGACATCATCAACATCGCCGGAATCAAGATTTCCCCCTTTGAGGTGGAATCTGTCCTCAACGATCATCCGCTAGTGGCAGACTCTGTGGTCGTGGCTTCGGATGACAAGCTTTATGGGGAAGTCGTCAAGGCTTTCGTCGTCCTCAAACAGCCAGGCGGACTTTCCGAGAGAGAATTGATCAAGTTCGCCTCGCAGCATCTGATCAATTTCCAGGTTCCCAAGCAAGTCGAATTCCTCACTCAATTCCCGCTGAATAACATGGGTAAAGTTGACCGCAAAGCCTTGAGGACCGCATGAATCCATCGATTCTTACCCAGAGCTTTCCTTCCGTTTATGACCATTTCCTCCATGGACGGAGGGAAGGCACCACCCCCATCGACCTCTCGATCGGCAACCCCCATCTCAAACCTCCCGCGTGCTACTACCAGGCCATGACCAATGTGCTGCGCGAGATCCAAGAGACGCCTGGCAACGGGCACGGCTATTCGGTCGGCGAAGACCCTTTTGGACTCTGCCAGGCCTTGGCGACCGACCTGTCGGTTCGGTTCGATGTCCCCTTTCGCAAGGCCGACATTCTGATGACCGTTGGGGCGACCGGAGCCTTGGATGTGATTTTGAAAACCTTGATTCGCCCCACCGTGGACGTTCTCAACCCCAAGGCTCCCACCCGACGACCAGACGAAATTCTGGTGATTGCCCCGTATTTTGTCGAGTACTTGAACTTGATCCAGGGAAATGGCGCGACACCGGTGATCGTCCCTTCTGGGACAGATTTTGGCCTCGACATCGACGCGATCGAAAACGCCATCACCTCTCGCACCCGAGCGATCCTCATCAATTCGCCGAACAACCCGACTGGCGTGATTTACAGCGAAGAATCCTTGCAGGACCTCGCCTTTGTCCTGGAAACCAAAAACCTCGAGAGGAAACTCCCCATCGCGGTCATCGAGGACGCCGTCTACGACTCCATTCTCTTCACCGATGAACCGACGCCGTCCATGATTCCCCATTATCCCCACCTATTCCGGGTGAACTCCTATTCCAAATCGCTTGGTCTAGCGGGCGAACGGTTGGGTTACCTCGCCATGCACCCCAACTTCGCCCCGGTGAACGAACGACAGCAAACGGTTGAAGCCTTGAATTTGAACCAGCGCATGCGCGTCGTTCATGCCCCGCTGCTGCAGCATCGGGTGGTGGCCCGATTGCCGTTGCACGGACTGACGAACGTGGAGGTCTACCGCCGCAACCTCGAACGCCTGCACATGACACTTTCTGTCTTGGGATTCGAAGTACAGCGCCCCCAGGGCACCTTCTACCTGTGGGCAATGCTCCCTTCCCAAATCGCTTCCGAGATTGATTTCCGACAGCTTGTCCAAGAGGGACAGAATCCCCTGCTCTACCTTCCGGGCGCTCTGTTCGGCGGCAAAGCCTATTCTCGCTTTGTGCGTTTCTCGGTCTGCGTCCCCTACGAACAGGTCGAGCGAGCTTGCCAACGGCTCCGTGAACTCTTCGCCACGTCCCATTCGGATTCTGGTTCCACGCTTTGACCAAATCCAACGCAACTTGTCCTTGCGTATTCTGCCGAAAGGGATCGTTTCCTCGCAGAAGGCCTCCGCTCGGAAGGTCTTGGCTTATCCGCCGGTTGGCCTGATTTGGACGAAGCCAGCTCCAAATTCCTCGATCAGTTTGTCCAGGACAAGATCCTCACCGAGAAATTGCGCCAGGTTCATCATTTTCCCCAAGGCGAATTTCTCCCCCCGCCAACAGGATTTTTCGAAATCCTCCAAGGCCAAGTCGATCCACCCGAAGTGTCGGCAACCCCCCAAGGCTTTCGGTTCCCGTCCCCCATTTTAACTCCTTGGCCAGAAAACCAATTTTGCGAAGTCATCGTCCACCGCAGCGAACATCCGGTGGGATGCATCGTGCTCCAGCATGGACTCTTCGAAGACAGCCGAACGATCTTTGAGTTTTTCATCCGCGAACTGTTGAAGCGAGGATTCCACGTTTTCCTATCGACGCTGCCCTTCCACCATCATCGCCAACCTCTATCGTCCCAATTCAGTGGCGAGTTTTTCTGGAGCGCCGACATCCATCGCTCCCGATCCGCCATCGCACAAGCCGTGTCCGAACTGCAGGCTCTGGAGAGGATCGTGAGGCACCGCGAGCACCTGCCCACCTTGGTTTGCGGCTTCAGCATGGGAGGTTTTGTGGCCCTGTTGTTGGCCTCGCTGTGCAAAGACCTATTTGGCGTGGTTGCGATCAATCCCGCACCAAATCTTTCGGGGATCCTTTGGGACTCGCCGCTTTGCGCCTCCATCAAGGAAGATGTTCTCGCCTCGGGAATTTCCTTCGAGCAGCTGCAAACCGCCTTCGCCCCATTCGAACGAATTCCCTCGCCGCACGACTCCCTGGACCAGGAGCGAATCCAAATGATCTATGGGATCTACGATCAGTTCACCACGACCCAACAATACGAAAGCCTGATCCATCGTTGGAGCTTCACCCAGATCCATCGCTACCCAGCAGGCCATCTCAACACACTTCGGATGCAGCAACTCGCGCCGGACATTGAGCTATTTTTCCAAACCATGCTCGCGTCCAATCCTTCCGGCATTTTCGGGACAGGCTCGGAGCGTCCTTCCCCAGTGAGCGAAGTGGTTCGGTGAATCGAACCTGAACCGGAGACCCATCGATGACCCACGAAGAGATTTCCCAAAAAGTGTCGCAAATTCTCGTGGATTACCTGCGATTGGATCGGGACGAAATCACGCCCGAGCGCCACATCGTCCACGACATCGGCGCCGATTCGCTGGCGATGGTCGAACTGGGGTTCAAATTTTCACAAGCCTTTGGAATCGGGATGATCACCCCCACCGACGACAACCTTGTGATTGGGAACCTCATCCTCCAAATCGAAGCCGAGATGAAGTCCTAAGCTCCTTTGCCCCGAACTTGTCGGACTCAAGCTCCTCGAGTCCGACCGACATCGATCGACGGATCGGTTAGGGCAGGGCCAGCGGCACAGAATGGACTCCGGTGGCCGTCACCATCCGCACCAGAATCAAGCCTTTGCGCAACGATTTGCGATCCCTGGAAGTCCAATCCAATTGGAGTTTCCCTACCAATTCCGGTGCCGTCCATTGAACGATCACGCGACCTTCCACATCCAAGATTTGAAGCAAGCGCGGCGATTCTCCTCCGAAAGTGATCCGCACCATACCTAGCCCCATTACGACGGCATCAAATTTTGTCCTTTGCATCTTCAAGGAACGGGTTACAGGTGGGCCGCTGGGATCCTTGTATTTGTCACTGAAAATTTCGGCGTTTGTCAGAAAGGGCATCCCGCTGTCGGCGAGAGCCCTCGACTCGGCGCGGCTCAGGGAATCGGCGGGCAAAGCCAGCAGGGAGTACTTCTCATCGACATACCCAAACACATTCCCCAAGATCAACGAAGGTCCGAACCCGGTGAGCAACGAGGTATGGAGGGGCGAAACGGCCCAAAGCCTTGGAACAATGGAGTCGTCGACCAGATTGATCCAGGTTGGAGTCGTTTCCCAGGTAGCCAAATTGACTCCCTGATCGTCGACCCTCCACTTCAAAGTCCGCCCCAGGCCGACATCGTGGACGTTCAACGAGGCCAGCCAATTTCCGTCAGCCCCCTTCGAAATGCTTGGATACACAGCAAGAGTGTCGGAGGCCTTTGCAATCGAGATCGTCGCCGATGCAAAATTGCGGGTGCGAGGAATCCGGATGTTGTTCGTCCAGACGATGTAGGTACCTATCCGTTTCTTTTCCAACAACGGGAGATTGACTCCAGGCCAAGTCGCTGGGGCAAACCCCCTTCGGACATAGGTACTGTCGACCGCGTTCCAAACCGAATCGTCCCCTTCGAAGCGGGTGCTGGCCACCGAAACCGTTGAAGGAAGCCCGGTATCCACCGCGTTTTGCAGACTTTCGCCTCCGACGGGATTGGCACCCACAGTGACGACCAGGATGTGCTTGACAATCCCGGTATCTTTGGAAAAAAGGGAAGCGGCCAGATTCAGGTCGGAAGCAAATCGTGACCGGTTGCGCTCCAACTCAAATCCCGGAGTCCCGACCAGATTTGCAACGCGCAATTTCACGTTTTCTTCGTCGACGGAATTGATCCAGGTCTTCAAATTCAGAAAGGCGTCGCTAGCGGAATCCCCCATCGGGTGCGTCACGGAAGGATCATCCAAAACCAAGTTGGAAATCATCGCCACCTTGTTGCCTTCCCCGGCAATCCAATCGGCGGTGCGGGCGATGGCCTTTGCCTGGTTGACGGCCAAAATCCCGTCATCGGTCAGGCAGGTTTCGGTGTCGCAGGGTTTGACAAACGACTCGGGATGGATCCACCTCCAAAGGATGACCGTTTCGGAGCGAATTTCGACGCGGCGTGCCAAGCTGTCGGGGATTTTGGCCGTGAACAGCACGTAATCCCCCGCCCAGGGTCCACTCGAAATCCGATCAAAGATTGCCCTCGGCGCACCGACACTGGCATTCGATCCCCAAACCAAGGAAACGGTTCCTGTCGCGGGAAAGGACATCGCCTGGACTGCCGGGCTGGCCAAAGCCCACACATTTTTGTCGCTGTGAAGCTTCAGTCCATCCACTTTGCCACGAGTCTGCAGGGTCCAACTCACCGGTTTCGCTCCTGAAACCTGGGCGAAGATCGGCAACACCGGCACGGAACCATCTCGCGCCACTACCGGAACGAGATAACGAATTCTCATGTGCCGGGCTCCGCGGGGAATGAATGGATAGGCGCGGATGCCGTAGACGCTTTCGCTTTTCTTTTCCAAAAGCATGGGGTCGGAGCTGAACGAGGTCGTGTCGTTGACGATGTTGTTGAAATCCTGGACGGCATTGGCATGGACGCGCAGTTTGCCCTTCAAGACGGTGTCCCCTTTCCAAAACAAACAGCCTGTGACCTGGGCCTGGGGAGGAAGGGTGATCTCGCCATTCAATTGATAGATCTGGAATTGGTCCTCTTGAACTGGAATCACTTGCAACACGGCATCTTCTTCCACATCGATCCATTCGGGACCGATCGTGGCTTTGACCCGGCTTTCGACCAAGTCGACCTTGGCCGTTACCCCATTTCTAATCATGGCGATCACATTGGAGAATCCCGAGACCGGCACCATCAGGGAAAGACCAACCGACAAGATGACCCTCCTTGAAGGGAAGCGTGACATGAGGTGGCCTTTCGCGAAATCGTGGAAGCTAGCGGACAAAATAGTCAAGGACCCTCCTGATAAGTTCTCAGAACTCCAGTCGAATCCGATACGATCAATTGGTTTCCAAACACGGCCATCCGGTTCAATCCGGTCGGCCGTCTCAAGGTCCAACTCGTTTGATCGCGAATCCACAGGCGCCCCCCGGAAATCGCCGCGAGCGTGCCTTGCCAAGCCACAATAGAGCTCGGCGAGACAAACGGAGGAATCCCCTCGTCCGACAGGATTTGACTGCGATCTTTCCACTCCAAGGCCAGCAAATGGGATCCTCCACCGGTGGCATACAGGGCGGAATCCGTCGCCCCAAGGATTTGCCGGGGAAGATCGTCCCGTGCCCAAACTCCATTCAAAAACAGCAATGCCCTCCCGTTGGACGATTCGATTCCCGCTCGTTGGTCTGTCCCGACCCAAACCAGACTGTCTTGGAGGGACGGCCAAAGGCTATCGGGAAGGGACGCGGACACCCACGCTTGGCCATCGACGCTGGAACGCACTTGGATTCCGTCGCCCGCCAAGCTATGCCCCAAACACCAAATCTTCCCGGCACCTGTCCCCACCAGCCACTGCAACGCATTGCCATCCTTGCGAACCGGGAGGGAGACTCCACACGAGTCCCACAATAGGCCATTGGCCGACCGGCGAATTCCGACATCCACCGAACCCGCCGTTCGATTCACGTCAATTTCCGTCATCATGCCATTCAAATCAGAAAGCCTTCCACCCCACGACCGGCCGGCGTCGCTCCAAACCCCTCGGTCCAACCGCGACAAGGCGCGCGGCACCGAGGTGCCCGAAACGGATCCGAACCATCTTCCCGTGTCGCCGCTCATGGTTTCCAGGGCGATGCGGTATTTCCACTTGGCCACCCAAAGCCCGCGGGACGCACCCGTGTCCCGCCAAAATGTGTCGGCCACGGTCGCATAGCGCAATCGCGACGGGCTCAAGGCGTTGATCGTGTCGCGGTAGATCACATAATCCTGGGTGAAGCGATACTTGGGCGATGGCCAGGACAAAATCTGATCACCGGTCAACGTGTCGTTTTTCACCATGATTCCGGTCACCACGGGAATCCCCGTGTAGATCATCCGAACCGTATCCGAAAGCTCGGTCGCCTGGCCGTCCTTGGCCTTCGCCCTCACATAGGTGGTCGAATAATCCGCCAGGGTCGTCGCAAACCTCAGGCGGAACGTTCCAGCTCCCAATCCATCCAACCGGAAGTTGCCGTCGCCGTTCACATTGGCCCAGATGTCGGTCCCCAACACATTCACGGTCACCGTAGCTGGATCGTGGTTGGGCTGCATCTGCACGACTCCGCCCAAGGACCCGACAGGGCCCAGGGTGTCGTTGTGTTCCAGGATCAAAATTCCCTTTATGGCGGGCACCGAATCCACGAAGGCCACCGAGCCGTTTTGGGAAACGGAAATGGTGTAGATGCCATCGGGGATGAGATCCAGGACGAGTCGTCCCGCTGTATCCGTGCGGCCCGAGGCGACCAGCGTTGTCCCATCTCGTTTCACCACCTGCACCAAGGCTCCTGACGCAGACTCTTTCCCACCCGGTTTCAGGAATCGCGCGGCAACCTCGGTATGGGTTTCGTCGTTAGTGCCTCCCGCGATGCGGTCGTCGCAGGAAACCAAAAGACACGCGCAGATCCAAAGACAGATTTTGACACATCGATTCGTCATGGGGAGACCACCGGTTTGGGTTTGCCCGAAGGTCGATCCCCTTGGAGCGGATCGCGGGTCATGGGAACGATGGCGAGGCTGACCAAGTGGACGCGAGTGGCGGGATTGTCGTCTTTGTGGACGATGGACCGGATCTCGGACCGGAACCGTTCCAATCGCTTGCGGATCATGTCCAATCCAATGTCCGAAACCGAAATGGTGTTGGTGGCGACGACCTGGCCAGCACTGCCGGGTCGGATCACGGCACTTTGGATCAAGCCCAGTTGCTGGACCTGCAACTGCCGGATCAACTCCCCCTTCGCCCCTTCGCCGGTGGAAAGGGTGTGCTGGGTTGGCTTCCAAAACCCCTGTTCGTTTTTCGCGACCAGTTCGAGTTCCTTTAGGAGATTCAAGCTTCCTTTCGCCTGGGTCTCGGTGATGGGAGGCGAGACAAGGTTGGCGAGATGGCGCGGCTCATCCCCGACGTTGTGAATGGCCAACAAGGCGCGGACCGCCCCGTTCCACCAATGGCGATAGTAGCGATAATGGCGCGGATCCAGCACGGCGCGAGGGGTGCGGTTCAAGGCAACCAATTGGTCGAAGGCAAGTTCGCGTTCTTCCGGAGAGGTGGCCTGATTGAATCGCACCAAAACCCGAAAGAACCTGGCCTCGTCGGAGGTCAATTCCAAAACCACCACAAAACGTTCCAGGAATGTGGGACTCACGTCCTTGCCCGACAACACGTCCGAGAGGTAGCTGCGCGTGTTGGGAAGCCCCAACCGACGATGCACCTCGCTGCGGTTGAATTTTCGATCGACCGCTTGCCGGGCCTCCATCCAGTCCTCTAGGAACTTGCGATAGTCCGTGTATGCATAAACCAAGGGCATGCCATCCATGCCCTGAAGTTACCTCGACCAAGGCCTCGTTCGCAGGCCGGGAATGGGCATAATCGGTAGAACAATCCCTCGGGTTCTATCCAGGTGTGATCTGGAACACACCGGAAAACCTTTTGGATCGAGGTTCCATCCAATTCCTGCGCCGTTTGATAGGTCTTCCCGAGGATGCGAATTTCGATCCGCTCGATTTGGGCATGAATGGTAGAACACACGTTTGAAACTTCTCCCGTAACTTCATCCACAGATTCTGACGATCGCTCGTCGCCCTAAAACACACGGCAACAGGATCCAACCATCCACCCCCCAAACAGGAGGGAATCGCTCATGTCCAATTCCACCCCCATCTCCATTTTTTCGGGTTCGATTCCCCGAGGCACACCCAAGCCACCCAGCCGCTGGGTGCAAGGTGATTTGCTCACGTTAACCCTCGTGATCGCAGGGCTCGCGGGGCCATCCCAAGCCTATCTCAAAAGCCAGGCCACCCAAGGGATGCCTTCTCCCCAAGATGTGAGAATCACCGACCATGTTGTGCGCGCCACCATCCACGAAGGCTGGGCCGACGTGGAAGAAGATCTGGCTTTGACGGCACAAATCTCCCCGAATGCGTGGAGCGCCGTTCCCTCGGACAATCAGGATTCCTGGGAGATCACGGGATCTTTTACCTTGCCCGAGGGTTCGGTCTTGACCGGAGCCTTGCTTTGGGACGGAAGCACCATTCTCAAGGCAAAGCTGAAGGGTGCAGGCCAGGCCAGCGCGGAATACGAAAGCGTTGTGGATCGCCAGTTTGCCCCACCCACATCCCACGTCATGGTCGATCCCTTGTTGATCGAAAAAATGGGCAACGACTATTCCCTCAAACTCTTTCCCGTGCAGTGGGGAAAGTCGCGCCACCTGCGCATCCGCTACCTGGTGCCCCTCCAATCGGCGGGCGATGGCTGGACAATTCCTGTCGGATCCGCGTTTGCCCAAGAAGTTGCAAGTCACCCCGACCAATATGAAATCGATCTCGTCAACCAGGGTGGCGCGAATCTTCGCCTCGATCGCGATGGAATGCTGACACCGTTTACGAACACCACCAAGCTCGTCGACTACCCCATTACCCTCGGAGCTTACATGTATGAATCCAGCCCGACCTACCACACGGCCTTTTCCATTGATCTTCCCCAAAAGGGTACCCTCGCCTTGGCGACGAGCATGGACACGGGCGCCTGGAGTGGCGGATATGTTGTTTTCCGCGGCAAGCTCCCCGACACACTGCTTTCAAAATCAAACCTGCGCCAGGAAATTCTCGTGCTCTGGAAATGGAATTCGCCCAATTCGTTTGTGGAAAATAACGGATGGAGCAAGCAGCTCTCGAATTACGGTTCCCAGGTGGTGGACCAAGCGGCCAACCTCGCCACTTCCACCACAAATCTGGCACGCGCCTCGGGCCTGGTGCGGGTAGGCCTTCTGTCCGACGAAGGCGGGACGAAGCCTCCTCGTCAATTTTCTCTTTCCAAATGGGGTTCCGACACCTTTCAATTGATGCAGGACTACCTGGGCGGCGTGAATCAAGAAACAATTCTGAACCGCTATTCCCCTTCCTCCACATCTTCCTCGGGTTCAAGCGACGCAAAAGATCGCAAGGAAGGAGCCAAGCGCTTTGCGGGCGTTCTCCAGACCGCCTTCAGCCTGTATAGCAAAGACAGCGGCGTGGTGCGCCACATCGTTTTCGTCACCGCTGGCCCTGGTGCCGATCTCCCCGACCCCACCGTCACGCTTCCCACCTGGCCCGAAGGCCTGACCGCCAGCTCTTACGAGGGGTACTGGTACGGAAATGGAAACGGGACACATTGGACGGGTATCGATCTGCCAACTCTTGTCAACGACCATGTGTTGCCAGCGAATCGACAGCTGACCGGCTGGCTTCCCTTCACCGTCCCCCTAACCCGAGTCACCTGGAACTTGGAATTCACCGCGGGAACCCGCAGCTTTTCGGTCGATGCCGTCACTGGATTGGAAGCGGGAAATACCACCATGCTTGAATTTAATGGCCAGGCCAAAACAAAGTGGAACAAGAGTCTAACCTGGAAACTCTTCGACGAGAATGGAAACCAGGTCAGGTCGGCTGTCCAAGACGCCAGCAACTGGATTGAGCTCCCCAACGACAGCTCCGTTGCGCGCCTTTGGGGTGGTTCAAAATCCCACTGGTCCGAAACCTCGCGGACCCGTTTGGTCGGAAATCTGTTGGGCTTTGTAGACCCAGCCCATTCCTTGCTCGCCACGCCCTCCGACAGCTTGGCTTCGATCTTGCAGGACAGCTACCGCGACGCGGGAGTTCCCTGGTTGCTGGCCAGTGAAATCTACGGCAGCGACCAGATTGGCTCCGAAACGACCGATCCCGTCGATTCACACATCATCACCAACATTGTCTCGAAGGGGGTTCTGGCGGGATTTGCGGTGCGCACCCTCGTGGGTGGTCGTGGCTTGACCATTCGGATTCCCCAGGGCTTGGATGCGTCCAGCAGCCTGATCGTTCGCGACATCCATGGACGGATTCTGGCCCAATGGAACGCGAACCAACTCCAATCGCTTCGGACCATCGATTGGAACGCCCCTTCCGGGACGGCCCGCGGGATGTATTACGTGGAACTGAGAAGCGGTGCCTTGCGCAACATCCAAAGCGCTTCGGTTTTGTGATTTGAATCACGGACCGGGCCGGTTTCCTCGGTCGGCCTGGTCCCCCCGCCCCGCTCGTGTGTTAATTTCTTCTGGAATCCAACCATCCATCGATGTCATCAATCACCGGAGATTCCATGAAGAAGCTCGCCGCAATCCTTTTGGGCTACATCGCCGCCGTCGCATTGGTCGGTTGCGATTCCTCCACCAACCCCGCTCCCGTGACCGTACATGACACACTGCGGGTCCATGACACGACCTACTTGAACGATCGGTTCGCTGGCTCAAAGCCGATCGTTCATGGCCAGTGGAAATTCGCCACGTCAACGGATACCGGGATCGCAACGCTTTTCCAGGTTGGCGACTCCGTCACGGCGAACATCGTCTGGAAAGTTGACGGAGTCAAATCATTGATGGGAGTCGTTTCGGCGAAATCATCCATCACGCTGATCGACACCTCGAAAAACTACCAGATTTCCGGATCCTTCACGGATAGCGCAAATCACAAGATCACGCGATTCAAGGGGTCGGTCTTGGACTTGGTAAAATTCCACAATCCGGGAACAGGACTCGCCTTGGATTCTTTACTGGCGATACGCACGTTCTGATTTTTGACCTTCCCCAAAGCCCTCACTTGAATGTTCGGCTTCCCTGCCGAACCACATTGGGTAGAACGAACTTGTCCTTACAAGTCTGGTCAGGCAACCATGTCGAGCAAGGTTCCCTGAAGGTCCGACGAGATGCTTTTTGAAACGGAAGCGCTCGAACTGGAACTTTGCTCCTGATCTTGATCGGCTCCGTGCTTCATGTGACTTTTTATGGTCGCGAACGCTTTCTGGGCGGCTTGAACATCACCCGAGGATAACGCGGACTGAAGGGAGGCAAAATCCGATTCCGGTCCGCCGCCCTGTTTCCCTCCATGGCCTTGGCCACCACCTGGCGCACCACCAGGAGGCGGTCCTGAAGGCTTGTTCTTCTGGATCGTCTCGAATGCCGACTTGGCGGCATCCAAATCCCCCGATTTCAAGGCATCTTCCAACGCCTTGAAATCTTTCTTGCCTTGCGACATCCGTTTGGTGAATTCCGTTTGGTCCGTCGTATTGGTCGACGAGATCGCTTGGACACTCATGACACGCTTCCTTTCCAAGAAACAACAAAGGGCAAGCATCCAGCTGTGCAAAACCTATGCATAGCGGACCTCACCCTTGTCTTGAAGATGCGCCATCCCACGTTTTGATTCCCAAAGCTTTGTAAAACCCGCTCCCTGTTTGAGAGCGGAATTTCACCTGTGGTGTGAAATACCCGCGATCACAGTCTCGCGATCACCGCATCGCCCATCTCGGCGGTATTCACCACCTTGGCACCAGCCCAGGCAATGTCGCGAGTCGCGATCCCATCATCAAGCACCTTGCCCACAGCTTCTTCGATGCGTTGAGCACTCGCTTCGCGGCCCAAGGCGTAGCGCAAGAGCATCGCACCGGACAGAATTTGCGCCAAGGGATTGGCGATGCCCTTGCCCGCGATATCGGGCGCTGAACCGCCCGAGGGCTCAAATAAACCAAAGGTTCCCTCAGCGAGTGAAGCGGAAGGAAGCATTCCCAGACTGCCCGTGATCGCGCCCGCTTCATCGGACAGAATGTCTCCGAACAGGTTGGGGCAGAGCATCACATCGAACTGTTTGGGGCTGCGCACCAATTGCATGGCGCCGTTGTCGACGTACATGTGTGAAAGCTGGACATCAGAAAATTCTTCGCGGTGGATGCGGGTGACCACCTCGCGCCAAAGCACGCTGGTGGCCAAGACATTGGCCTTGTCGATGCTGGTCACGTGGTTTCGGCGCTTTCGCGCGGCTTTGAAGGCCACCCGAGCGATCCGTTCGATTTCCGATACGGAATAAACCATGGTGTCGAACGCCCGATCCCCTTCGCGACCTTTGGGTTGACCGAAATAGACATCGCCAGTCAGCTCGCGAACCACCAGGATATCGAAGCCTTCGCCCACAATGTCGGCGCGCAACGGGCAGGCTGCGGACAAGGCTTTGTAGACAGTGGCCGGGCGCAAATTGGCATAGAGCCCAAAAATCTTGCGAAGCGGAAGCAAGGCGCCGCGCTCTGGTTGCAGATCGGGGGGAAGAGATTCCCATTTGGGGCCGCCCACAGAACCGAAGAAAATCGCCTCGGCCGACTTGCAGGTATCGATCGTTCCCTGTGGAAGGGGATGCTGGAACTCATCGTAAGCGGCACCGCCAACTTTCGCCGGGGCCCATTCAAATGCAAATCCATCCTTGGTGGCAACCGCCTCCATCACGCGCAAGGCTTGATCCATCACCTCGGGGCCGATTCCGTCTCCGGCCAAGACGGCGATCTTGTGTGTGCTCGACATTTCAAATTCCTTTGGTTGGACAATCGCCGCGACAAGTCATCCAGTCAAACGGCGCAAATCAACGTGCGTCGTAAAAACTAGCCAACGGACGCCCCGATCACACCCTTTCTCCAGGCGTTGCTAGGCATCCTTCAAAAGAGAAGAGACTTTGGCAAGAGGGGTTTAGAGCCTATCCGTAAATAGCGATTCGCCCTGCGATCGGCTGCAAAGCCGCTGGTCTGCTTCAGGCTCGTTCACCGTAGTTCGGTTCACTACGCCTCGCTCGCCTTCATTGACCAGCA
>CAIKAA010000429.1 GCA_903825275.1 uncultured Fibrobacterota bacterium
GAAGACGTTTACAAGATCTACGCCGAATCCTTCAAGGGCGCCGACCACTTGGCGGCGATCCAGGCCGAGGCGAAGGAGATTGTGGGCGCCGCTTTGGGTTGAGGACCAAGCCTCGTTGGTTCTGAAAACGGGGAATGGAGGATTTTCAAGTTTCCCCTCTGGCTGAAATCAAATAACGAGCCGCTCCGGCAATGGGGCGGCTCGACAGTTTTTGCTCGTCAATCATCCCGAAGTTTCTTCGGGATTTTGAACTCATGGAGCTTGAGCGTTTTCCCCCACAGCAAGCGGAAGCGGACGCTGATGCTCCAAAGCGGATCAATACCGGTTGAACTGGATTTCGTGAATGTCGACCACGGTCGAACCGCTCACTGCGGACACGCAAAGGCGATACTTCGAGAAGACCGCCTTGGTCTTGAGCGGGAATCGCTTGCAGGTCATCCAAGTGGGTAGGGTTCCAAAGGTCGAACCATTCTTTTCACCGCCAGCGACCCAGGTCGTCACGTTGGTTTGGGCATCCAGTTGAGTCCAATTTCCCGAGGTCGCGGCATCGTAGGCCGATGCCGAGGCGCTGTTCGAGCCCTGCAGGACCCAGGACTTGGGCAAGCGATCCTTGAGTGCGTCGAAACGACCGACGATGGTGTAGGTGTCTACGGGAACAGGCATCGAGTAGGCAATCTGAATGTTCGCTGGGCCCTGGAACTTGGCATGGTTGGCCGAGATCCAATGATCGGAGTACCCGACATAGGAGCTATCGAACGCCTTGGCTGGGCTATATTCCGAGCTGAAGTCACCATTGCTGGTGAAGGTTGCCGTGGCCTTGGCCGACAAGGTCATTTCGAGAAGATCCGTGACATTACTGCCGTTGTTCTTGCCGTTGATCTGGCTTACGCACAACCGATAGCGGGTGTAGGAACCAGGAGTCGCGACGGTCAGATTCAGGGAAGACTGGTAGGCAGGGCTTCCGGCCTTCCATTGGCTGAGCGTGTCCATGTTCGAGCGGGTGTCGACGGTCTTCCACTTGGTGGAGGCAACCGCATCGGTCACCAACGCCGAACCATCGTTCGACCCCTGGATCACCCAGGCCTTGGGCAGTCGGCCTTTCAGCGCATCGTACCGCCCCACCATTTTGTAGCTGGTGACCGTCACGGCGCTGCCGTATTGCAGTTGAACATTGGCCGTCGAGGTGGCGCTGAACAGCCGCATGCTGGAAACCCAATAGGTCGAAAAGCTTCCGTCGACCAGAAATTTGGCGGCATAGGCGGTACCGTAGTCGCCGTTGGAACTGACCGCTGCGGGAGCGCTCAAGACCAAAGTTGGATTGCTGGTACGAGCAGCCATTCCATCGTTGGAAACTTGGATGGGACCGGTGGTGGATGCCGTTTCTTGACAACCGGCCAAAAAGGCGGAAGCAGTCAGAACGAGCGCAGACGATACGATTGATACTTTCTTCATGAAAGATCTCCTGGATTGACTTGAATGGGATATTGAGATCGGATTCCCCAGCTGGATGCCAGTTTCCGTCCATGGAATCTACGCGACATTTTTTGGTTTGTTCCGCTTTTCCATAAATAAATCGTTCCATGGCCATGGAACGATTTATTTATGGAAGGCGTCATAAATTGTCTTCGGATGACTAATTCGCGAGAAAATCGACCTCTTTCCAGGAATGGATTCGGATCCCAGATTGGGAGAGCGTCGCCTCTTCCCCATTTGACAAGATGACATTTTCTGACTCTTGCAAGATGATCCTTTCCCCATGCGAGATGCTTGAACCATTCGGCGGCGATGCACCGGCCGCTCTTGAATTCGTAAAGATCCAAACCCTCACCGGTTTCCCGCACTAGGTCGATCTCGCGCTGGTTGCTGTCGCGATCGAAGTACAACGGCGATGGATTCGCGGCATTTTCGCCCGCTTTCCAGGCTTGGGAGACGACCATCGTCTCGAACACGGCACCGCGCAGGGATGGTTCTGCAGCTAGGCGGCTTGGCGAATTCCCAGGAACTGACCTGCCCCCCTCTGGACGGAAAACGGATGCCGCCCGATGGAACTCGAACCCGTTGGAGCAAAGTGCGGGCAGAAGCTTGCCACTGGGGATCTGGGTGCACCTGCCGTCTCGGGCACGTCCTCAACCAGGTCTAGATTCGAAAAATCCCTGTCACCCTGGCGACCTCCTCTATGGGATCATTTCTCTCGATAGAACGGATCGAGAGGAACGACGATGCCCGCATCTAGCAAATTCGGGGCGACCTTCCGCAGAAAAAGCATTCAGGTGGATGACGCGTTCGGGGCTGGTTTGCCTAGATACCGGCTTGGATGCGATGGCAAAGCATGGCGCAAAAAAATCGGGCCAAGCATGAAATAATCGAGAACTCCTGAGGCTTTGTCTCGGAATTTCTGGCCCTTGGGAGTGGGAGTATCGCATTTCGTTTGATCGCTTGTGGTCTGGCTATTTCTGGAGCGGTTCGAATCGGATCGGTTGCAGTGTTTGCTCCAGGCTACGTCCAACATGATCATCGCCGTCAATGGACAAGATGGTGTCGAGCAGTTTGCAGTGTGGAAACCCCATATCATCTTGATGGACCGGCACATGCCCATCATGGATGGCTTGCGCGCAACCCAAGCGATGTCCGAAAGACTCCCACACCATCGAGGCGATCTTGGATAAGATCCAAGAAGCACATCCAGAGCTGGCAAAGGGAATCGAATCGTTCACCGAGCAGTTCGAGTACGGAACGTTGGGGAAACTTCTCGGGGCGCAAGATCAGGACAAGCGATAAAGAGGGCGCTCACCCGCAGGTTGCCAGGGTTTCAACCCGAGCAGCGTGAAGGCATCCATCCTACATGGGCTGTATCTCGATCCGCGAAATTGCATTTCGCTTGACCAACCCAGGCTCCATAATGATAGACTAAGGGATCTATTCCTTCAGAAACGAGCGAGAATGGAGCCGCGCAAAGGAATTTTGGTGGTGGACGACGCCATCGATACGCTCAAATTTCTGGTACACACGCTGACCTCCGATGACCAGATGGTGCGGCCTGCCAATGGCGGACAGCAGGCCTTGGATGCCATTGCAAGGCAACTTCCCGAACTGACCTTGTTGGATGTGAGGATGCCTGGTCTCGATGGCTTCGAGGTTTGCCGACGCCTCAAGGCGGACGAAAAAACAAAGGCGATTCCGGTCCAGTTCCTCAGCTCTTCGACGGAGTCGAGTGAACGGCTGAAAGGGGTTGTAAGGGGAGGGGTGGACTTCATTCACAAACCCTTTACCCTGGGCGGTTTGGAATCCAAAATCAGCGAATGCCTAGGGTGGAAATGAGTCGACACATCAAAACGTTGCTGGTCGACGACGAATCGAGCTTGCGGAAGGTGCTCGAGCGGATCCTGATCGAAAAAGGCCAGGTAGTCGAGACCTCGTCCAATGGCGATCTGGCATTGGAAAGGATCCGCGAAGCGGCTGTTCACAGAAACCCCTTCGACCTCCTGATCACCGACATCCACATGCCAAAAATGCGCGGCGACCAGCTCATCGATCTTCTGCATCGCGAGGGAACAAACCTTGAAATATTGGTGATCACGGGATTCGGAGACAAGAGCCTTGTGGTGGAACTGATGCGCCACGGGGTTTCCGAATATCTCGATAAGCCGTTTTCTGTCAACGACTTTCAGCAGCGCATCGAAATCCTGGCTCAGAAAATATTCGCCAAGCGGACGGTGGAAGAGGAATCGACCTTTCTCCAGGACGAAGTCTCGAAGCTTTCCGGTGAAGTGTCGAGCTACCAGAAAGGAATCCGCGAGCTGAGTGACAATCTGACTCAGGCGGTCGACTCCTACAAGAACTTGATGTCGTTGCCTCAAAAGGTTCCCGGGATCCACTATGAATCGCGGCGGCGTCCTTTGAACATTCTGGGTGGCGATTATGTGGGAATCCAACAATCTTCCAAGGGCTGCGAAGTGCTGCTGGTGGACGTAGCCGGGCATGACATGGGGGCTTCCTACCACACCGTCCTGATCAAGGCGTTGTTCGAAAGCAATGCCGGGGCGTGCGACGGCAAGGCGTTCCTGGAAATCTTGAACTCCAGCTTGCTCGAACTCAACTCGGGCCGGATCGTGACGGCGGTGCATGTCCAACTGGAGCTGAAGCCACGACTTCTCACCATCACCACCGCAGCCCACCCGACACCCATTTTGTTGTCGCCGGGATTTTCGGGAACGGTTCCCATCGCGTGTTGGGGAGACCCTTTGGGGGCGGTTCGCGACATCGAATTGCAAAGCTGGTCGAACAGCTTCATGCCAGGTGACCGATTGTTCTTGTACACCGATGGGCTGGAGTCGCTGCGACGCTACGACGCCCAGTTGGGGCGCCGGGAGGAATTGGGTTCCAAAGGCTTGGAGCGATTGGTGGAAAATACCAAAGGATTTCCCTTGAAGGAGGCAACCGATAGGATCTGGAACGAATCCCTCGAGTTTGCCCGTTATGTGGCGACCGACGACTTGCTGTTGCTCGGACTCGAACTGGAGACCAAGACCTATGTTCAAGATTGATCAGTCCGACCAAATTCTGTCCTGCAAAATGTCGTCGAGAAGCGGCTTCGTGGATCGAGCCGTCCAGGAAATGGATGATTTTGTCAAAGGAATCGAAGGAGATGTTTCGACGGAAGATTTGAGAACCTGCGTGCGCGAGCTTTTGATCAACGCCATGGAGCACGGGAACCAGAGCGACGCATCAAAAACCATCGGATTATTGGTGGAAAATATTCCTCCTTCGCGCTACAAGGTGGAAGTCCGTGACGAAGGCGAAGGATTGACAGGCGATGTCTTGCCCCCTCGGCAGGAACTGGAACCGGGGCAAAACCGACGACGCGGTTTGGCCATCGTCAACACCTGTTCCGATTTGCTGGAATCGGGGGGACAGGGAGTCGTGCGCGCCTGGTTCACCCTCACGCGCCCCACCGCGTTCGAAATGGAATCGAACGGATCCGAAACGATCCTGCACCCCACCGGTGACATCACCTCGAGCGTCGCCGAATCCTTTCGCAAAGCACTGCTCGCTTGGTGCGAATCCGAGTCAGAATCCGTCTGCATCGATTTGGATCGGGTCGAAAACATCGATTCGATCTGTTTGAGCGTGTTGGTTTCGTTTTCGCACATGGAGGGGGTCCACAACGGAACCCGGAAGGTGCGTCTCATCCACCTCAAACCGGGGCTCGAACGGCTGTTCCGC
>CAIKAA010000430.1 GCA_903825275.1 uncultured Fibrobacterota bacterium
AACATGACCAAAATTTTCGTACCTAACGAACCATCTTGAACGTATATATTGATGTAGCATGAACGACTGCCAACCTTTCCGATCTTCCCTAACGATTGCCTTCACGATTTGTTCGTTTTTCAGCAACCTGTTTGGAAGATTCGCGGTATTATGCACGCGCTCCGCAGTGGAATCTGCATCGCGATCACAAACCAAGAACAACAATCCATGGAACCACAAATAACATGAAATGCCATCTTTTCGCTATAATGATGATGTTAATGATCCTTGGATGCCAATCAAATAAGCCAATTCAAAATGTTGCGTCAGAAAACCTAAGTTCTCTCAGTCCATTGAAGCCGCTGTTTGAGCTGACGTTTAAGAATTTAAAATCAGAGATTGATTCTGTGAGCCCTATTGCGGAATGTGTTCAAGACTCAATAAATATTTCCTGTAATGCGAAAAATGGATTTGTTTCAAAATTTGAGAGCTGGGATGTCTCTGCCGATAGCAATTCTGATGGAGATTGTATAAAATATTCAGTTTTAGGTCATTTCAAGAGGAATACAAGATTTGTTATAATAGCGGCAGATCTTTGTCACGATTCGCCAACAATAATCTTTTGGGATAGAAATGCTGGTGGGTTGATTCCTGTTGGTCTGGGTAGTGAGAAAATCTATTTTTCCAATGACGCAGAATCAATGATTTCGGTGGTGTTAAACGAAAACGTAGTTGCCAACTGGGATTACTGGAGAAATCTGAATGACTCCGTGGCGAAATTTCATTGCAATATAGTAAGTGGCACTCTGAAAATTGACTCATTTGTCTCGTTAACGAATCCGGCAATGAAAACGAAACGTCTTGATCTCGCAAATTTAGCGGCAGATTCTGGTGTGTATTGCAAAATGTATGAGATGCCTTTTGATACTGTCGTTCCTGATTATATGAAAATGCCGCAAAACAAGAATGTTGTGGAATAGTCGAGATTCGCATTAAGCGGTTTCGTCGTAATTGGTCGTGATAAAAATATGCAACCAAGCAACAGAAATAATACCAATATTCTTGAATCTAAGATTTGTACAAAATGGGAGACGTCAATACCGTTTTGCTATTCTAACAAACGCAAACTTCAAGTTGATACGCTTTGCACGCAAAATGTACAGGGGGCCTAGAGACACACTCATGGGGTCATAGCTGCACAAGCTAATTGCAACGTGAAAATATTGAATGATCACGAAGGTGAAAAAGTATTTGGCGCGAAAATTGGAACAGTAAAGATAAGTGATAATGGGTTTTCAGGGAATTGTGATGAGCAAAGGGTGAAGTATTTGCTGAGACAAGAAGCCTGTAGCCAGAATGCTAATGCTGTAATCATTGTAAGGGAAACATCTCCTACGATATTTGGGAGTTCATGTTATCAGGCAACTGCAAATATCATGAAAAAAGATTCGGATTTCCCGAAGGATTCAACAATGATGACTCCACCCCAAACGGGTATCACCAATGAATATGGCTGGTTTTGCGATAATTCCGATTGGGTTAGTTTTTGCCTTGGGAGCCACCATTGCATTGTGCTGTACAGAGCCATAATGAATCATTTTGACCAGGAAGGGAAGTTTGGCGCTGAGTTGAATGAATAATTGGCAACTAGACCACTAATTCTTACCCAAGCCCAAGTTTGCTGCTGATCGCACCAGGGTTGAGACCCCAGCCAACGAACCGTCGCTTAAGGCGACAGCGTCGTTGCTGGGGATACATTTAGGGCTTGTTGATCACGGTATTGACCATGGTCACCGAGGCGAACAGCCCGAGGGCGCGTCCGTTCAAGGTGGTCACGGCCAAGTTTCCTGCGGTTGAAAACGTCACACCGGCCCGGGCGATGATGGTTCCCACCATGGTGCCGCCACCACCTCCATTGATGGTCGCCGCGCTACCGACCTGCCAATAGACATTTTTTGCCTGGGCGCCATTGGTCAAGATCACGCTGCGCGGTGCGGCCGGAGCGCCCACAGTCAGCGAGCTGGCCATCTGGAAGATCCAAACGGCATTTGGGTCACCTTTGGCGTCGAGAGTCAGGTTCGATCCGATCAAGGTGAATGAACCAGCGGCGGCCTTGTACACACCCGGGGCGAGAGTCAGTCCGCCCAGCAAACCCGCGCCTGCATCCACGCCACCCGGCAGCCCGGCCAGTAAATTGAAGGCCGTCAGGGCGTCTGCTGCCACTTGCTTCGCCAGCGTAAAATCCGCTGGAGTACCCTGAGGAGCAGCGGTGATCACCAAACCATTCACGGCCCCCTTGTTCAGGGGGGTCTCGATGTAGCTAAAGGTCGAGCTATGAAAGCCGGTGAGCATTGTGGATGCCCCCGTGGTCCCGATATTCCCATTGATCACTGTTTTGATGCCTTGGTTGGTCATCCCGGCTCCTCCCCCAAAAACCACAAAGGGTGCAGCTGCTCCCAAGGAAGGCACTTGGATCATGGGCAGATTGAAGACTGTGTTCACCAGGGTCACTGGACCATACAGGCACAGGGCGCGTCCGTTCCAGTTGGTGGTCGTCGTTTTGCCCGAACTCGAAATCGCAATTCCGGACCTGGCGAGAACGGTTCCCACCATCATCCCGCCACCCACTGGATTGATTGTGGCCGTGTTGCCCACCTGCCAGTAGACATTTTTCGCCTGAGCTCCATTGGCCAGAATCACGCTGCGAGCACCAGTTCCTCCCACGACGAGCGTGTTGGCCATCTGGAAGACCCAAACCGCATTGCCATCTCCATGCGCATCCAAAGTCAAATTCGTTCCTTGCAACGTGAATGTGCCCGATGTTGCCTTGTACACCCCTGGATCCAGAGTTCGACCGCCCAAAGAACTTGCTCCAGGGTCCACACCTCCCGGCAGCGCAGCCAACGCATTGAAAGCATTGAGTGCGTCGGCACCCATCTGTTTGGCGAGGATCAAATCTGCGGGTGTTCCGTGAGGAGCGTTGGTGGTTACCAAACCGTTCACCGTACCAAGATTCAGCGCGGTTTCTGTGTAGCTGAAGGTCGGGCTATGCAATCCCGTCACCTTCGTAGACGCGGCAATCGTTCCAACCGAGCCATAGACCAGGCTGTGAGTTCCCTGGTTGGTGATTCCTTGGTCACCTCCAAAAATCGCGACGGTACTGTCTTTGCCCAAGGAGGGGATTTGGGAAAGCGCCACCCGTGCGAGCATCGAATTCGACGGAGCCATTGCCGAAGGGGCGGAAGAATCACAAGAGGCGAAAAGAGCTCCAAGTCCAAGCACGCCCACCATGGCCGTGCCAATTCTTGTCCAAGATTTCATGTTTGTTCTCCGATAACAGGGTGATTTCGCGGTGCCAAAGAGATTCTCGGCCTCGCGTTTGCTAGTTGACGTGTCGCCTTACAGCCAGAAGGAGCGTTGGTGCGCTCCCCTTCGAACCGTTACGGGTACGCCCTCAAAATGTGGATTGGATGACCGTGTTTACCATGGTGACCGAGGCGAAAAGCGCCAAGGCCCGGCCGTTCAAGGTCGTGATCGCTTGGTTGTCGTGGGTAGAAAAGGCGATCCCTGCGCTGGACAAAATGGTCCCGACCATGGTCCCGCCGCCGGCACTGTTGATGGTGGCGTAACTACCGACCTGCCAGAAGATATTTTTGGCCAGTGCGCCATGGGTGAGGATCACACTTCGCGGTGCAGCCGAACCTCCCACCGTGAGGGAGCTGGCCATCTGAAATACCCAGATTGCGTTAGCATCCCCTTGGGCATCCAAGGTCAAATCCGAACCGGTGATCATGAAGGCGCCACCTGCGGATTTGTACAACCCTGGAGCCAAAGTGAGTCCACCCAATTGCCCAGCGCCAGGGTCGATCCCGCCGGCAAGCCCGGCGAGGGAATTGAAGGCAGAAAGAGCAAGAGCCGCCAACGCCTTGGCGTGGTCGAAATCCGTGGCGCTCCCGGCGGGGGCGTCCGAGTAGACGGATCCGTCAACCGTTCCTGCATTCAGGGGTGTTTCCGAGTAGACCACGGCCGCGCTGTGGAAGCCTGTGATTTTGGTCGAGGCACCCGTGGTTCCCAAGTCGCCATGAATGACCGTCAGAGTTCCCTGGTTTGTCACCCCGGCACCTCCACCAAAGACGGCTAGACTGGAAGCTGTACCCAGGGCGGGTAGCTCTGTGGCCACCACTGTCCGCCCTTTTGGGGTAACTGGATCACTCGTAGAATCGCAGGCGTAAAACAAGGCTGCCATCAATCCCATCGCTGCAAAAATCGAGACTTTGATTAGGGTGCCGGAATTGGCAGAACAATAATGATTTGAATGATTCATTGTTACCTCAGAGGCGAAGGTACAATGGATGAAAATGAAGAATTGATGTTTTTTTGCATAAAAATATCAAATGACAAAAGCTGTTTTCGGTGTTTGTCGTCGAAATTCACAAGGGTGTTTTTCTCCAAAAAGATGGGGGATTATTTTTGTTCTTTTCGGTACTGCCTCCACGGAAAAGGACTAAAACCAACAGGGCTAACCAGCTCTGATCGCCAGGCAAGATCAGGCTTTCCTGGATGCGCAAGCTCAGTGCAACTTGGACTCCTGATGCCTCCAAGACCCATCCCGGACCGCTTGGCGCTGCATTTCCAGGCTTTCGCCCACCGCCGTGAGGTAATCCTTGAGTGCCGATTGGGGACGTGTCAGCGTTTTGAGCCAATCCAAAATCCGGGCGCCGTGCCAAAGGCCCAAGGTGAGGCAGCCGGTTTGCATGGCGTCGAGCCGGCCCATCAAGATGTATTCGCTCAAAGGTCCGGGTTGTTCGGCCAAAAGGCCCAGCGCGTCGTCGAGTTGGCGTTTGAAGGCCGAGTAGTATGCGTTCAGTTTTTGAGGAGGGATTCCCAAACGACGCAAGGTGCTTGAAGGGTCTTCGGCGATTTCACCCCAAGCCGAGCGCAGGATTCCCTGGAGGCGGGTGCGGGCTTCAAAGGCCACGAAGGGTTTGACGATGTAGCCGCAAGCACCCAACTGGATCGCTTCCTGGACGATTTCCCGTTCCGAGGCCGAGGTGACCAATACAAAGGGAATTCGAGCCAGCTCTTTGCGTTCTTTGACAAAGCGCAGAAATTCGATGCCGCTCATGCCGGGCATGCGCACGTCGCAGCAGATCAAAAGCGGCGGAGGATTGCTTTCCAAATGCTTCCAAGCTGCCAGGCCGCTCTCGAACGGACCGGTGGAACCGATCTCGAGCTGGACCACCAGGTCGGCAAGGGCCATCCGGGACACCGGGTCGTCGTCGATCACCATGACGTTCATGAGGCCTCCTGGGGCGGGGTGAGCCACACGGACAGTTCGGAAAAAAAGCGCGGCAGTCGCGTGTGGACTTCGTCCAATTCGCCTTGGTCGGAAAGGCGTTCCAAGTCGTTGGCCTGATCCGCCAAGGCTTGGGCGTGGACGTAACCCGCCGATCCGCGCAGGCCATGGAACAATCTTCCCAGTTCAGCCAAATCGCCCCGGTTGAGTGCGGAGTTCAATTCCTGAAGCCGGTCCGGCAAGGTGGCGCGGAAAATCTCCTCTAGGCGCGACTCGATGGGGGAGGCGGGTGGGGGCGCGATGGAACCCGGCCAAACCGAGTCCTCGTCGCTAGCGGAAAGTTCAAACAAGGCGTCCAAACTGGAAGGCGACGCGTGGACCAAGGGCTGGAGGAATCGTCCGGCTTCCAATAGCTTTGTGATCGCGGTTTCCACGACCAAATGGAATTCCCGTTCGTCGATGGGCTTGGCCAAAAAGTCGTCCATACCGGCTTCCAGGAAGGCGCGGCGGTCTTGGGAAGAGACGTTGGCGGTAAACGCCACGGTGCGGATTTTGGGATCGCGAAAGACCAAGTCGTCCAGCTGACCAAGGCGAAGGTGTCGGATGGTTTCCAAGCCGTCCATCACCGGCATGCGGCCATCCAAAAAGACCAAGTCGTAATCGCGGGTGGCCAACAGTTCCAAGGCGGATCGCCCGTTGTCGACCAGGTCCACGCTGTGGCCGCTGTCTTCCAGCAAGGTGCGCACGATCAATTGGGTTGTGGGATAGTCTTCGGCGCACAAGACGCGCAGGCGATGGGTGTGGGGACGCAGTTGGGGGACCAGGTCGGTGGGGACATCGGAACCGATCGCGAAAGGGATCTGGACCACAAAGGTGGTGCCCCGGCCCCAAACGCTCTGCACCTCGATCTGGCCGCCCATGGCGTCGACCAGTTGCTTGGAAATGGCCAGGCCCAAACCGGTTCCGCCAAAGCGCCGGGTGGTCGACATGTCGGCCTGCTCGAACTTGGAGAACAGACGCGGCAACACGTCTTCGGGGATTCCGATTCCCGAATCCTCGACGGTGAATTGGAGGATGCACGCGTTGTCCACCTCTGAGGTACCTTGGACGGCCACGTTCACAAAGCCTCGTTCGGTGAACTTGATCGCGTTGCCGACCAAATTGACCAAAATTTGTCGCAACCGGGTGGGGTCGCCGCGAAGGGTGGGGGGAACCGAAGGTTCGATGGAAATGCCAAACGACAAATTCCGTCCGTGGGCCTGGTCGGAAAAGACCGAGAGGGCGGTCTCGACCAGGTTGGACAAGGTGAAGTCGATCGACTCCAACACGAGTTTCCCAGCCTCGATCTTCGAATAGTCCAAAATCCCGTTGAGGATGTCCAACAAAGACTCGGCGTTGGTCAAGGCTTTGGACAAAATCTCTTTGGTTTGGAGGCCCAGGCCGCGGTCGCGCAACGACATCCGCAACAGCCCCAAAACACCCGCAAGGGGCGTGCGGATTTCGTGGCTCATGGAGGCCAAAAATTCGCTCTTGGCCTTGGTCCCCTGTTCGGCGGCTTCCATGGCGATGCGCAATCCCGCCTGGGTTTGGTGGCGATCGAGGATTCGCGCTGCAAGATCGCAGTAGGTGGTCAACACCTCCATCTTGCGCGGGTCGAAGGGCTCGCCCGACTTGCCAGGGTCGGAACACAGCTGGCCCAAAAAACGATCCTTGATCATCAGGAAATGGACCGCATTCCAGCCTTCGGCACAGACCACCCGGCTGCCATCTGGCTCGAACCACGACAGGCGGAAGGGTTGTCGCACCAGCCAATGGCGAGACGACACTTCCGAGAAGTTGGTTGCGTCCAAGTCCAGGCCTTCGTCGATCCCCTGGTGTTCGTCGGTGGTGTTCCCGTCCCAATCGGTTCCCCAGGTGCCGCGCAATTGCTTTGGATTTTCGGGATCGGGAATCATCAGGCCGCAGCGCACGACGCCCAGCCCCTCGCGAGCGAGTTCAACGATCCGACGATGGAGGGTGTCCAGGTCGTCGTAGGTCATCAATTCGTCGGCGGCGGACAACACTTGTTCCAACCCATGGGACAAGATGAACTCGCGTTTTTCAGCGAGGCGACGTCCGGCCAACTGGCCCAGAATCGAGCAGTAAATGCTCATCAAATCCTGGAGATGGGGATCGAGGACAGAATTTGTTATGGCCGCGTCTTGGAAGAATGCCCCCACATTGCCTTCGGGGCCAGTGAGGGGGATGATCGTGTTCCAGCCAGTCCCCTCGATGTGGTGTCCATCGGGTGTCCAGGTCAGGCGGTCGACATCCTTGCGCAAGATCCAACCTTCCAGCTGCTGGAAGGGTCGAGAAAGCGTTCCTTCAAGATCCGCGACCAAACAAGTCTGATCGTGTTCCTTGGTGGTGTTCCCGTTGTTGTCGGTCCCCCAGGTTCCGTGGAACATGGTGCCATCGGGGTTCAACAGCCAAAGCGCGCAGCGCTCGACTCCCAGTTCCTGGCGGGGCAGCTCCACTCCGGCTTTCAACAGCTGGTCGAGGTCCGAGATGGGCAACAATTTGCGGACGATCCGCAACATTTTCCAGATTAAGGGATCCGCAATTTCTTCCCGGTACTCGTAGGCCATCTTTGCGGATGATACCACACGCGGATGGGGGGAGAAAAGGTCTCCTTCGCCGATCAAAGCCTAGGGTCAGTTGCGGAAGGCGAACCAGACCGCTCCGATTAGGCACAGAGCCGCCCAAAGGTGGTTGAGGCGCAGGCTTTGGCCCATGTACAGCACCGCAAAGGGGACGAAAACCCCAAGGGTGATGACCTCTTGGAGGATCTTGAGTTGGGCCAGTTCGAGCTTTTGGTAGCCGATGCGGTTGGCGGGGACTTGGATCAAGTATTCGAACAACGCGATGCCCCAACTGATCAAGGCCGCGATCCACCAAGGCTTATCGGATAGATTCTTGAGGTGGGCGTACCAAGCGAAGGTCATGAAGACATTGGACAGCACGAGCAATAAACAAGTCTGGACGAGCACAGGCATTTGGGGAATGGTAATATCCTCTTCATGACAAGCGACGGTCCCTGGATCCACCTCGTTCACCTCCTGGAGGACGAATCCCCGGTGGTTCGAAATGCGGTAATGACCAAATTGCGTGAGTTGGGGCGCGATCCCCTGAGTGCTTTGGACGAAGCGGGAATCGAACTCAATCCGGCACAAAGGCGGTTGCTGGCCGGTGTTCGCGGCGAGTTGGAGACGACTCGCTTGGACGAGGGGTGGACCCGCTGGTGGAACGCCACGGCCGACCTCGAATCCTTTCACATTTTGGTCTCGATGCTTCTGTCGGAGTACGGTGGATTTGGCGACCTGCGACAGCAGTTGGATGTTTGGAGCCGTCGTTACCTGCAACGCCATCCGATCCCCGATCTGGAAAGTTTGGTGGCCTTCCTCTTCTCTCCCGAGGGGTTGCAGGGGGATACGGAAGATTACTTCGCACCCCGCAACTCCAGTCTTTCGTGGGCATTGGACAACAAACGAGGCCTGCCCATCACCCTGTGTTCGGCCCTGATCCTATTGGGCAAGCGCGTGGGCGTGGAAGTGAACGGCGTTGCCTTTCCCGGACATTTTTTGGCACAAAGCAAATTGAACGGCCATATCGTTTGGATCGACGCCTTTGACGGGGGAAGGTTCATCGCCCGTGAGGAGTTGATCGAAGCCTTGGGCCGGGTTCCTTCGGTCACTCGGGAACGGGTGTTGGCACCGGCAAGCGCCGAGGAAATCTGCGCCCGTATCTTGCGCAATGTCGTGACCTCGCTGGAACGGGCCGAAGACATTTCGCGCCACCGCCGGGCCAGAAAGTGGCTGGGGGAGTTGGATGATCGTTTGCGGGAGCTGGAAGTTCCCGATTATCCCGTTTAGCCTGTGTAATATTCCCAAATGCCCAAATTCGACATCCATGTCTTGTCGCAGATCACCGACCTCGGACGCGAGGCTTCCCAACTATTGGTCGATTTTTGTCGCGCTTCGCTAGGCGATCTCGGGGTTTGCTGGAAAGGCGAAAACGATCCGGTTACGGAAGCCGACAAGGCCGTCCACGAGCTGTGCGCCAAGCGCCTTCCCTCCATCCTGGAAGGCGTTCCCTTGGTCAGCGAGGAAGGCGGCGTTCCGGAAGGCGCCGACGAATTTTGGAGCCTGGACCCCCTCGACGGAACCTCCGAGTTCGTCGATCGACTGGGGGAGTGGGCTTTCCAACTGGCCTTGGTCCGCAACGGCAAACCGGTGGTGGCGGTGGTCACGTTGCCCGCCGTGGACATGATGTATGTGGCGGTGGCGGGGCTCGGATGCCAAAGCGGTCGAATTTCGTCCGACGAGCTGTCGATTTTTGAATCTTTCACTCCGTTGCGCAAGGAGCGGCTGGTGCTGACGCGCTCCTTTCCCCGACGCACGTCGCTCCAACAAATCGTCCAAAGCCATCCTTCAACGGAAGCCATTTTGTTGGGCGGAGTCGGCTACAAAGTCCACGCCGTGTTGGCGGGCGAAGGCGACACGTACTTCGCAGTCCCACGAACCCTTCATCCCTGGGATTTGGCCGCCCCACTGTTGGTCGCCACCGAATCGGGACTGGTTTGCCGCACCTTGGCCGGGGAGGAACCCATCGGTCCCTCGGGACGCGAGCCCATCCCAACGGGGATTTTGGTCACCCGACCCCTTTGGCTGGACCGCAACCTCGAATTTTTCGCCCGCCCCGACATCGTGGCCATGACAGAAACTGTCGATCCTCGTTAAATCAGCCCAGGGCGCGATCCAGGGCCATTCCCAAATCGTCGCACACGATGATCTCCAAACCTTCCACCTGCAGCGGCTTGGGCGTGCGGCCCACCAGAGCGTGCTTGAAGCCCATCTGACGGGCTTCGCGCAGACGCGCCTCGAGTTGAGCAGGGGGACGGATTTCGCCGCCCAGACCCAGCTCGCCAAGTGCCAGGGTTCCTGACCGCAAGGGGGTGTCCCGCAAACTGGAGGCCACGGCCAAGGCGGCGGCGAGTTCGCCTCCCGGATCGTCGAGTTTCAAGCCTCCGGCCACCGAAAGAAACACGTCGTAACCGCCCAAATGCATTCCCCCGTGGCGTTCCAAAAGGGCCAATAAAATCGTCATGCGGCGGGCGTCAAAACCTGTCGCGACCCGTTGGGGCATCGAGAAATGGGTGGCTCCCGCCAAGGCTTGGACTTCCACCAAAATGGGCCTGCTGCCCTCGACGGTGGCCGTGATGCAAACCCCCGGTCGCACGCCCAAATTTCCCATGAACAGCGCC
>CAIKAA010000431.1 GCA_903825275.1 uncultured Fibrobacterota bacterium
AGCCACTTCAAAACCGTGTTTGCGGGCCAAAATCTCGACCGCTTTTTCCACTTCGACGGAATCGTCTTCCAAAATTTCGCCGGTTTCTTCGCAAATGATGTGGAAGTGCTGAGTATGCCCCAATACGTGTTCGTACTGGATGTGGCGATTTCCCAGATCCACTTCGGCCAAGATCCCGGCTTCCTTGAGGCTGTCGAGATTGCGGTAAAGAGTGGCACGCGAGACCTTTTTGCCGTTGGCTTTGAGGCTGTCGTGCAGCTCTTCCACGGAAAAATGGTCGTGACGAGCCATCACTTCTTCCAGAATCGCGATCCGTTCCCGAGTGAACAGCAACTTTTTGCGCTTCAGGTATTCCCGGTAGCGTTCAAGAGCTTCGTCAAAATCGGCAGGTTTGAGGGGTTGTGCCCCGGATGTCTTCTTTATGGACATATACTGTGACAAAAAAGATAGTTTTTCTCGGGATCGAGAACCTATCTCGTGAGATTCGTTTTTGAAGGAGATCCCATGTCCATCGCACGCGCCGTCGCCCTAGTGGGTTTGTTCGCCGTGGTCTTGAGCGCTTGCTCGAACTACAAACAAGTGAACGACCCTTCCGACGGCGACAACGGCAAGTACAAAAACCGACCCACGTCCACCGGTCTCTGAAGCCAGCCATGTACGAAGCGGAACGTAGGAAGTTCGGTCAGAACTTCCTGGTGGATCAATCTGTGTGTCGCGCGATTGCCGAAGATGCCGACCCAGTGGATGGCGGAACCATCATTGAAATCGGCCCCGGCGCAGGCGCGATCACCGAATATTTGACGGCCCATGGTCGCGTGGTGGCCATCGAGATCGACCCCAAATGGGCCGAAAAACTGCCGCGCAAAGTGCCTAAGGGAGCGGACTTGGTGGTGGTGAACAAAGACGCCATGCATGTCGATTTGGAACCGTGGATGGAGCCTGGCCCCACCGGAATCCTGCCTGTTCTTTGCGGCAACCTGCCCTACAACCGTGCCTCGGCGATCCTTCTGCGGAACCTGCCCAACATCCGCAAATTTCGTCACATGACCTTCATGGTGCAATGGGAAGTGGCCAAGCGCATCTGCGCCCAGGCAGGGGGCCGCGATTACGGGTCCCTTAGCGTGCTGGTGGCCAATTTCGCCCATCCTGAAATCCGCCTCAAGATTGGGCCGGACAGTTTCCGTCCCCGACCTCGAGTCCATTCGGGAACCTTTATTTTGAAGGCCAAGCCTGAACCGATGGTGTCGGACCCGATGTACACCTGGTTTGTTCGGGCCGCCTTCCGTCAAAAACGCAAGACCTTGCGCAATTCGCTCTTGATGACCTTTCCCGCCCCCGTGGTGGATGGTGCCTTGGCAGCCTGTGAGCAACCAGCTGGAATCCGGGGGGAACAAATCCCTCCCGAAGGATTCGCGCGACTTTTCCAAGCCTTTTTGCCTCACCTGGAACATTTGCGGCAGGAAGCGGTTCATGGGGGCAACGAGGAGGAAATTGAGGAGGTGTGAGGAGAATCACGGATATTTTACGGACGGAATTGTAGTGTAGGTGTTCTTCCTGACTGGGGACACCACCCAAAAGACTTTCTTCACCTTTGCTAGGAGCCCCCATGAAAATCCTGCGCGCCTCTTCAATCCTTTGTGCGCTGGCGGCGCTGTCCGCCTGCGACCTCACTGGTAGCGACACCAAACCAGCAAATGCCACCAATTCCAATCCGAATGATCAGGTCGGTGCGATCGCCATGAGCAACTTGGGCACCAAGGATGCTGCCAGCGATAGCGTCGTTTCCGCCATGCAGGATGTTCCGGCCCAAATCGGCGGACGGATGACCCCGGCGGCACGACAGAACTTGCTGGATGCCAACTACACCTACAAGAAGCAGCTGGCGGCCAACCCGGGAGACCCGGTTGCGGGATTCGGAATCGCGGTCACCAGTCTTAGTTTGAACGCCGACGACCTCTCGGACACCCTCAAGCACATGTGGGACGCCGGGCTGCGCGTGGGCGACGACAACAATCCCAGCGGCCTTTTCAAATCGTCTCCCACCGCCATGGTCAAATCCCAAGCCTTTTCTGCGCGCGCCTTGGCCAATCCGGTCAACGCCCCCAAAATCAGCCAGCTCCAAAATGTTTTGAAAGCCAAGTTGATGCCCTCCCTCGATTCCGCCATCTCCTTTTTGACCCAGTGCTGGAACACCCCGAACTTCAAGTACCAGTTCTCGGTTCGGATCCAAGGTGATACCCAAACGATGGCCATCGGACGCGCCGATGTCGGCTTCGCCCTGGCGGGATTGCGGACAGCCAAGCAGTACTTCACTTGGTTGTTGGCCCAGAATCTGGACTGCGATTTCAACGGCTCCTACGTGTGGCTCGACACTTTGTCGCACATCAACGGCTCTATCGGTCCGACGACCTCCGCCCAGAACGCCGCATTCCAGAACCTGCAAACGCTCTTGGCTCCGGGCAGCACCTTCTTGACCCTGCGGACTTCCGAAGTGGCGGCCGTAAACGCCATTCCTACCGAACTGAAGGCAATCGCCAAGCTCGCCAAGGAAGCTGGAGACTATTCGGTGAAATACCAGCTCAAGAAAAGCGACGGGTTGGTGAAATTGAGCCCATCCGACAACAACACCTTGGCCGAGGTGATGGATTCCGTGAATGTCTATTTGGGTGGGTTCCACACCTACACCAAAGCCCCTCATGACGGCTACCAATATGTCGAGGATTCCCTCTGCTCCTTTGATTATGGCGAAGGCCAGGTCTATACCTATTCCTGCGGTACCTACAAACCAGTGACCTACCCCGGTTTCTCCGTCACGATCAATGTGTCGAAGCTGATCACCCAGGCCGACCACAAGGTCTTTCTGCCCAGATACTCTTGGAATGCATCGAACACCTGGGCGACCAAAGGACCCTTCTCGCTGGTGAAGGGCTCCGTGGTCACTCCAATGAAAGACTTCAATAACTTGGACATCAACGGGCCCAAGGACATGGCTCCTTACATCGAGTGGGCCGATCCCACCTTCGGCGGCGCCTTTGCCTTCCAAAATTCCGCCGCGGTGCTGAACCAGTTGGATGCGATGAACGAGAAGCCGGTTTCGAACAACTCGATCATTCCCAACTACTCGTTCTGATTTGATGCTTTTTGAGCGTTTTCCGATTTCTCATCGTCCTTGGAAAACCCCCTCGTTCGTGATGCGGACGGGGGGATTTTTGTTTCTGACGGCTTCGCTTACCTGCTCGGCGGGATCGCCCTGGTTCGACCATTTGGGCCTCGATCCCGGTTGGCTTCTGGAAGAGGGAATCGATTCTGCCCGCACAAGTACGCCCCAAGCCGGCATTTCGGTTCGTTCAAATTCCGAACTGGCCTTGCGAACGCCGCTACGACTTTTCTGGAATTCGACAGAAATTGACCAAACGTTTGCAGGTACGGTTTCGTCGGGATCGTGGCAATGGACGACTTGGTTCGAGGTTCCTGTCCAAAATCAGGACCGGAACTTCTCGACTTCGTCCTTCGCATTGGAGACTGGCTCGAACCAGATCGGACTGCGAGCCGGGACGGAATGGAAAGGGGATCGCGTCCGCCTCAAGATGGGCGTCGACCAAGAAACGGGACGAGACGCCCTTTCTGGATCGATCCAAGTGACCCAGGGCACCGCGCTTCTGGAAGCGGGAGTTCAGCGTTCGAATCACCGAGCGCAAATGGTCGTCACCACTGCGAAGGGTTCTCTTTCCATGGACTGGAAGGATGTCTCGGATTCGCTGGGTGCCCTTCTGACCCTTCCCATCGGATCTTCGCGGTGGATCGCAAGTGCCTGGACCCGCAAGGATGCTTCTCCCGTCCAAGATCTTACCGATACAGGGAGCGCTTCGGGATGGGCGATCGGGTGTTCCATTCCGACAGAATTTGGCAAGGGCATCGCCGGGTACAGCTGGGATCGCGCAGACCTGCGGACGTTGGGAAGCCGCGAGGGCCGATTGTTCCACGACCAGGATTGGCAAACCGTGCGCGTCGGCCTTAACCTGGGATGGACAGCAGGACCATGGCGCCTGTCGGGCTCTACCCGCCAAATTCGATGGGAATTTCCCTTTCAAGGGATTGACCGTCCGTTCCTCCAATGGAACATGATCCCCGAGGATGTATTTACGCGCGTGGAAGGCATTTTGGAAAACCAAAGCGAGTACCTCAGCGGCAGCGTTCGGGTGGAACACTGGACGGGTGCTCTGGACCGCACCTGGGCGTGGAAATCGCTTTCCTTTACCCCAAGCCTTGGAGCTTCTTGGACAGGATTTGACCTTCTTGTGAAACACTCCACCTTGGATGTGAGAGGATTGATCCCCTATGTCACCGAATCGGTCCCTTGCGATGGAACAGGCTGGATCGCGATGACCATGGCGCGGGCCAATTTGGCATGGCAACCGTCTTCCAGAACGGTCTTCCACCTTGGGGGCATTTGGAGGCAACCCCTTGCCGGTGCTTGGCATTCCCGACAAGTCGCATCCTCCGCTCGGGGAACCAGCTCGTTGGCGGAGTCAGGAAATGCGATCGATCCGCTGGGATTCCACGAATGGAGTCTCGACGGGAGGATCGCCTTTTAGCTCTCGAGGGTGTTATCTTCAAAATCCAATGTCCAGCAAATCAAACAGTCACCAAAACCCAATCGGGGTCGCCCTGTTGGGAATCGACCAGCTGATGATTTGGATTGGGAACTGGGTGCTCAAAGCCTTTGAAACCGTTCTCGATTTTCTGTCCTTCCTGGGTGAGACGTTCAGTGTTTCCTGGAAATTCTACCGCCATCCCCACTTTACCTTGGAACAGCTCTACGCGATCGGAATCAACTCGATCCCCCTGGTGGCAACCACGTCGGTGTTTACCGGAGCCGTGACCGCTTGGCAAGCCGCCTACCTGTTTTCCGATTTCATTCCGCTGACCTTTCTGGGAACGGCAGTCGGCAAGTCGATCATGCTAGAAATGGGCCCGGTTCTCACCGCCTTGGTGGTGGCAGGACGCACCGGCGCCGGGATGACCTCGGAGCTGGGTTCGATGTCGGTGACCGAACAATTGGACGCCATGGATGTGTTGGGTCTTGACCGCTTCCAGTTTTTGGTGGCTCCTCGGGTGATGTCGGGCCTGATCATGCTTCCCGTCCTATGCGTCATTTCCTCCTTTGTCGGGCTGATGGGCGCCTTGGGCGTGGCCGTGGTCTTCAAAGGCATGGAGCCTTCTCTCTTTTGGAAGGGGGTTCGCTTTTTCTACTCGGACTGGGACGTGGTGGTGGCCTTGGTCAAGGCGTTCTTCTTCGGATTCATCATCACGACCTTTGGGTGTTATGCCGGAATTCGGGCCCGCAACGGCGCCGAAGGAGTCGGTCGCGCCATCATGCAATCGGTCCAAGCCTCCAGCGTGAGCATCTTGATCGCCAACTTTTTGATCGGGTACATTCTGCTGTAAACCGGTTTGCGACGGGATCTAGGGTGACTGGTTTGGCAGAGCGAAGGTCTGGATCAAACTGTCCAATCGACGCGTCAACTTGATCGCTCCGGGAGTCGCGAGGTGGCTGTAGTCCAAGGCGTCGTCATCGGTGTAATCGTGCAGACCATCGAGGTTGGCATCGACGAAGTGGATCTTGGGTGAAATTTGTTCCAGCAATTTCAGCCGTCGAAGGATTTCGTGGTAGGTGTTCCAATACGGCTCCCACAACCCTGCCCGGGGCGAATCGCGGTAATGCGGGCTCACCGGAAAATTGACCAGCACCACATGGATTCCCGCTGCGGACAAATCGGTCACCAATCCTTGAAGCCGCCCCCAATTCCTTGCGAAAATCATTCCCAACAAGGAGTCGTTGGCTTCATCCACAAAGACCGGAGTTTCGCGGCCCCAATTCACGGAGGCATGAATGGATTCACCAGATTTTGTCAGAATTCCGTGATTGGTCCAATCCACCATTCTCGCGGCGCTGTCCATGGCTTTGGAAATGCCGTTCTTCCAAAATCCATGATTTGCGTCATAGATCCATCCTGTCGAGTTTACGACTGCAGCTCCGATCCCTTGATTTTCGGACCACAACAGCCAACCCGTCATCACCCCCAAAACAACGACCTTCAATGGGGACGCACGCCCCATCACCACCTCGCGCAGGATTCTTTCGTCCAACTGAACATCGCTTCCATCGATTCCCAAATTCATGGCCCGCCGCGAAAAGGCTTCGGGTGCGATCCCGTGGTAAACCCGCGAACTGCCCACCGCGACGATCTCGATAGAATCTCGCTGGGCGAGAAAGGCGGGAAGTTTGGAAGCCACCGCTCCTTGGTAAGAACTGACCAGCGGCTTGTCATACGCGAAAAGGGAATCGGCAGAATACGCCATCGGACGGGAATGGTTCTCCCCCACCCACAACCCCGGCATTCCCAGATCCTCTCCGTGCACTAGGGGGATCGAGTTTCCCGAGCTCAGGTCCAGCAGATGGACTTCTTGAGAGGCCCGGTTGTTCTCCAGAGCCATTCCCACCGCCCAGCTAGGATGATTGCTCCACTCCAGATCGTCCCACTGCAGCTTCCCCGACGCCACGGGATAGGTCTTCTGCACCTTCCCCATACTATCTGCCACAAAGGCCACTTCGTGGATTCGGTACGGACGCCCCACCACCGTGGAATTGCCCTCATAACCAAAATCCAAAAACATCACCCGGCCGCTGCCGTCGGGCGAGGCGCTTGTGTTGCACACCTGCGAGGTGTCCCCCGACGACTTCCCGTTTTGCGGGGAGGTGAACAAGGTCCGGCTCGTCTTTCCATTTAGGTTGAATTGCTTCAACCTTCGGTAACCCGTGTACAAGTACGATCCACTGCGTCCGTCGTGGTAGCTGCCCCCACTCGACCAAGATTCGACAGATCCTGTCAACGCCCCGTGACTCCAACGCTCGGCCGTCGTTTGCCCTGTGCCCCAACCGGAACCCGTGTTGTCCATCGCCGAGCTGGCGCGGACCAAGAAGGTGTCGGTGCCATTCACCCACCAGCGAGGGATCGCCCCCGCACCTAAATCAATCACTACGCTGTCGTTTTTCACCAACCGACGCGCTTTGATCCGAGAGGTTCCGGTACTTCCCTCCATCACGGTGGACCACGCCACCCACTGGCCGTCGGGCGAAATCGCCGGATGGAACACCGGATCCTTGTCCGGCAGACTGCGCACCACCGGAGTGGCTTCGCCATAATCGATCCAGCTCAACAGTCCTTTGCCCTTCGAGCGATTCAAAAACACCAGCCGCGCCGATTGGGCCCCCAGCAAGCGCGCCACATCCGTGCGCAAGATCGCCACCGGGGGCGCTTGCACCTGCTGGCCCGAGGCATTCGTGTAGGTGGGCGTAAAACCGCCGCGGGCACAGCGGAAGCCCACGTACTCAGCCCTGGCCGAGCGGTAGGCCGCATAGGTCGCCGTGCGCGACGAAGGACGAAGGTGCTCCAATCCGTAGGTGTAGGCACCGCTCTTCAACGGGGCTTCGGGAATGTCGCCGGGGTTGTCGGGGCCGACATAATCTGTCACCGTGTCTTGCGGAAACGATCCCTTCCAATCCTGAACCCATTCCATCGCATTGCCCGAGAGGTCGTAAAAACCCCAGGCGTTGGGCTTGAGGCGAGCCACGTCATGCAGACTGGCTCCAGCATTCTTTTGGAACCATGCGAATTCGGTGGCCTTGCTGGAATCGGCGAGCTCGCCCCACGGATAAGCCGTGCTGCTTCCGGCGCGGTCGGCGTATTCCCATTCGGCTTCGGTGGGAAGGCGCCAGCCATGGCGATCTAGGTGGGAGGCCAGGCCGATGAGATTCCAGGTCGATCCGGAGGAATCAGACGAGATCGAGCTGTAGTCGTAGACCGTGTCGAGGTGGTCGCGCTTGGAACGCGCGTTGCAAAACAACACGGCGTCGAACCACGTCACGTTGACCACCGGTTTGGTGGGAGACTGCGAGGCGTTGGGGGAAAGGCTGCGGGTCGTTAGAGAGAGGAATTCGGCCTGGGTGACCTCGGTGGTGTCCAGCCAAAAGTCGTGGGCGAAGCGGGTGAAGCCGGGACGCTCTTCGGGGGCAGATTGCACATCTTGGGAGCCCAGGCGAAAGGAATGGCCGCTGGAAGCAATTCGTCGGGCACTGCCTTCGGTCGAGGAGGGTGCGGGCTGCGTGACACTCGTTGGATCGGAAGAGCAGGAGAGCAAACCCAAGAGGAAACACCCCGTGCTGGTCGCCAAAAGGCTCCTTTTCTGAATCGACGAAAAGCCCGTTCGCCGTCGTGACCCACAAAATCCCCAGTCGATCCATCGCCTATTCACTTGACTCCCCCAACTCCAGTTTCATCTCCATTTTTACCTAGCCTGGGAAACAGAATAGGTGCCAACCCCTACTGCGTGTGGGCCTTTTTCTGGCCGACAATCGATCTGTTTAAAGATGGATCGGGTGTTCCTTCTTTAGGAGAAGAATGCACGAATGATCGCGACCGTCTAACTTCTGTGTATGAGCGAACTCGCCACAAAATTTCGACACATCTTTTTTCGCATCCAAAACCCGGCGCAACGCCTCGAGGCACTCAAGCTGGTGTTGGAGGAGGAACGGTCCCGCATTCGCAAAGCTTTCGAAGCCGGGGCCACCGCCACGACCACCGCTGCGGCCATGACCGACCTGGTGGACGCGCTGCTTCGCACCCATCTGGAAGCGCGGATGAACACGGTCCCCGCTGCCTGGGACATCGCCTTGGTCGCGGTAGGCGGCTATGGACGCCGCGAGATGTGTCCGAAATCCGACGTCGACTTGTTGATCCTCACCCACCCCAAGCCGGGGCCTGCGGTCATCGGCGAGATCGAACAAATGCTCTACCCATTGTGGGACCTCGGCTTTGTCCTGGGGCAGGCGGTTCGATCCATTCCCGAGTGCCGCAAGGCATCGGAAACCGACGTCGAAACTTACACGGCGTTTTTGCAAGAGCGATTCCTGGGTGGAAACTTCGAGCTCTACCGCCAGTTTGCGGATTTTGTCGTCGAGCGTCCTTCCCGTCGACGCTTGAACCACCTCGTGCAAATGAAGCTGGACGAACGCGACAAGCGACTTGCCTCCCAAGGGCAGTTGGCGCAAATGCTCGAACCGAATCTCAAGGAAGGCCGAGGCTGTTTGCGCGACCTTCACAATCTGGTGTGGTTGGCAGGCATCCAACACGGCGCCCGGGGCCTGGAAGATTTGGTGCGACACGGCATCGCCAGCCCCGAAGAGCTGGAAGAGTTGCGCGCCGCCAACGAATATCTTCTGCGTGCCCGCATCGCCTTGCACCATGTCTCTGGACAAAAAAGCGATCGTCTGGGATTTGCCGAACAAATCGATGTCGCCAAGGCTTTGGGATATGTGAACGACTCGCGCCAGAAGGCCGTGGAAGTCTTTCAGAAGGACTTCTATCGCCACGTGCGCACTGTGGACTCGGTCACGTCCCAATACTGCGACCAGATCGTTTTCGCCGACCAGAAAAAAACCAAAACCAAAAGCGTCGACCCTCGGTTTGTGGTGGAAAACGGCGCCTTGGAAATGACCTTCACGGGTGCCAACCCGTTCTTGGGCAACCTCCAGCTGGTTCTTGACTTCTATCGCTGCGCCCAGCAAACCTTCGTCTCTGTGGGCGTGCGCACGCGCTGGTACATCCGCCAGGCGGTTTCCGTGATGGTCACTTCGGAAATCGATCTGCCTCGCAGCTTGGATCAGCTTTTGTCCATCGCTCGCTCGGCAAGCACCCGCGGGTTCACGCTGCGAGAGTTGCATCGCTTGGGAGTGATCGATCTCATCATCCCCGATTTTCGTCTGATCGATTGCCACAGCCAACACGACATCTATCACGTCTACACCACCGATGAACACACATTGACGGTGCTGACTCGATTGTCCACGTTGTCCCGCAGCGACGATCCGGTCTTGGCCCATTTGCGGGAAGAACTGAAATCTGTCACCGACATCGACATTCTGTTTCTCGCCGCCATCTTCCACGACATCGGCAAAGGCGTGGGCCCCGATCACAGCGACTCGGGAGCGCGCATGGCCCGCGCCTACTGCCAACTTGCCGGCTTTAGCGAAGCTCGAGCGTCACAGGCCGCCGAATTGGTGCAACACCACCTTCTCTTGAACCACATGGCGCAGCGCCGCGACGTGGAAGATCCCAAAACCATCCGCGATCTGTTGGCGAAGATCCCCGACGAACACCTCTTGCGCAAGCTTTACATCCTGACCTGGGCCGATGTGTCTTCGGTTCATCCCGATGCATGGTCGGGATGGAAGGCCAGTCTTCTTCATCGACTCTACGAGGCCGCGATGACGGAACTGTTGGTCGAAGTGGAAGCTCCGGTCGATTCGCAATCGCGCCGCGAAGCGTTGGCGCAGGAAGCTTTCGGACACCCGCGCGAAGAAGTGCTGGAGCATCTCAAACGCTTGCCACGACGCTACGCAAGCTCGGTATCGGCCCGCCAAGTCGCCGATCACATCGACCTGCTCCAATCTTTGTCCAGTCGCAAGCGGATCGCCGTGAAGGCCCGCAACCAAGGCTCCCATTGGGATCTCGCAGTGGTCATGCCCGATCGACCAGGGCTTTTATCACGCATTTGCGCAGGTCTTTCCACCTTGCATTTGTCCATCGTTTCTTCCCAAGTCTACACCCGCGTCGATGGTGTGGTGATCGATACCTTTTCTGTGATCCCCATGGACAAGATTGGCTTCGCCACCGCGGAAGATCTGGAAAAATCTTGCGAAAAACAAATCGCCAAGGCGCGGGATCTCGATGCCGACCAACTTCAAAAGATGGTCGACAGCTACATCCAACGATGGAGCGGATCGGTGTCTCGCATCATGATCCCCGATGTGCGCGTGGAGTTCCACGACCATGCTTCCGACGACTACACGATCCTCGACATCTCCGGTCCCGACAGGCTTGGGCTGTTGTTCGACCTCACTGCGCAACTCTCGCGCCGACAATGGGTTATCCATTCTGCGCGAGTCTGCACCGAAGCCGACAAGGCCATCGACTCGTTCTCGCTTTCCACTTCGGAAGGACGAAGAATTCCCGATGACGCGTTTCGCAACGAGTCTCGCGAAGAGATCGAAAATCTCTTGCGCAAGTAGTCGCAACCATCAAACGATCGATCGGACATATTCTGTCTTACTGAAAAAATGTGGTTTTTTTTCGTCAAGACTTGTTGACTCAATGAATCGACCAGCGTATCATTGGGCTAGGACGATCCTGTCTCGGTGTCAACCACAACGATTGCAGGATCTCATACGAAGGGCGCCGTTCGCGCCGCAATTCAGAAACCATTCGCGACTCCACGGAGGAGAACGCTATGCAGAAAGCCGCTCCAAAAAAAGTTGCTGCCAAGAAGGTTGCCAAGAAGGCCGCCGCTCCCAAGAAGGCCGCAGTGAAAAAAGCTGCCGCTCCTAAGAAGGCAGTAGCCAAGGTTGTTGTAGCCCCCAAGGCTGCTCCCAAGAAAGTTGCCGCCAAGAAGGTTGTGGCAGCTCCTGTTGTGACGAAGGCAGCACCCAAGGCTGCTCCCAAAGCCGCTCCAAAAAAGGTCGCGAAGAAAGTTGTAAAGAAGGCAGCGAAGAAGGCGTAAGCCTTTCCAACTGTTCCTTTCCGTATTGTAACGTCTGCTGCCTTCGGATTTCGGTCCGAAGGCAGTTTTTGTTTTGTGGCCGAAGGTTGGGTATCCAATTGCCTTACAGGCGATTCATGAATCGCTCCTACGACATTGATTGACTTTGGGGATCATCCAGGCACAAAACAAAACGAGGGTTGAATGGATGTTCGCCACTCGGCTACGGCTACGATTGCCGATCACATCCGCTCGACCGGATCCAATCCCAACAGAGTCAGGGCTGCCGCCAACGTTTTCTTGGCGGCCATCACCAACAGCAATCGCTCTGGGGTCGCCTCGACGTCCAAAACCCGGTGATGGTGCGTGAAGGAATGAATCTTCTCGGCAAGTTCGAGCGCGTACTGGGCGATGGACGATGGCTCGTTGCCTTCCACAGCCCCGTCGATGCGTTCGCCGAACTGGGTGAGCAAGGATAGGACATCTTCTGTCTGCGGCTCGCCAAGGAGCTCCCAGCGGGCTTTGGCGGGATCAGGAAGCATCCCGACCTTGCGAAGGATGCCCGCCAAGCGAACGTGGGCGAATTGGATGTACGGACCCGTGTCGCCTTCAAACGACAAGATGGAATCCAAATCGAACTTGGTGTCGATCAATCGCCGGTTCTTGAGTTCGTTGAACACCAAGGCGCCCACACCCAGGGATTCAGCGAGCTTGTCCAACTCCTCGGGAGTGAACCGCTCCTTCTCTTTGCCCTCTGGCTCGGGGTTGCGGTTCTTGGCTAGGGCTTCCATGGTTTCGCGAATCCGGACCACCGCCCGATCCAAAACGTCAGGAAGTGGCGCACCCGTTCCCGATCGCGTGCTCACCTTGCTCCACTGGCCTTCTTCATTTTTGCCCAGCACCAGACCAAACGGCACGTGCACGCAACCCTTGGCGCAAACTTCGTTCATGCGCTCCAAGACCGCAAACACTTGTTTGAAGTGCAAGCTCTGCCCGGCATCGACCACGTACAACGCGCGATCGGTTTGGAATCGTTCTTGGCGCCAGATCGCGGCCGCCAAATCGCGGGTCGCGTATAGAGTCGCGCCGTCGCTCTTGCGGATCAAGCAAGGAGGAATGTCGTCGCCCACGCGCACCACTTGGGCGCCTTCGCTCTCCTCGAGGATGCCGGCCTTCTCGATGCGCGCGATGGTGGCAACCAGCTTGTCTTCATAAAATGATTCACCGAGGAAGTGGTCGAACTTGGCGCCAAAACGCGTGTACACTTCGCTCAATGCCGCGATGGAAACTTCGATGAAGCGCTCCCAACAGGTGCGGGCGAAGGGCTCCTTTTCTTCGAGCTTGGCAAACCAAGCACGTGCTAGGTCTTCCAATTCGGGTCGGGCTTGGGCTGCAGGCTTGAAGCCCACATACATCCGGTTGAGGGTTGCCAGCGTGACCTGGGAAAGGTCGGCCAAGGCCGCCTCGCGGTCTTCGTTGTGCTCGGCCAACCACATCGCGATCAGCTTCCCGAACTGCGTGCCCCAATCTCCCAGGTGGTTCACCGCCACCACATTCCAGCCAGCCGCAGCGTAGATGCGGCACAGGGCCGCGCCGATCACGGTGGAACGGATGTGGTGGTACACCAACTCCTTGCCGGCATTGGGCGAAGAGTAGTCGACCAACACATTGCGGCCTTTGCCGGAATCCGTCACCGGAAGGCCTGGCTCAAGGGTCAAGGCTTCGGTCACCGCAAGGCGCGCCAACACGCCAGGCTTGAGCTTCAAATTGAGGTACCCGCCAACCGCCGAGACCAGAGCGCCCTCGGGTGCGACCACGGTGTTCGCGAGATCCACGGCGATGGCTTGGGGCGCCTTTCGCAAGGTCTTGGCCAGCGAGAAGCACGGAAAGGCGAACTGTCCCATCTGGACATCCGGTGGACGTGCGATGGCTCCCGCCACAACCAGTGGATCTTGTCCCAATGAATCCGCGATGGCTTTGGCAAAGGCCGTCTTGATCGAGTTCATCCCCTTCTCCCCAATCCTTGTTCAAACATCATCGAAGCCGGGTCGAGGAGAGAAACGCGCCCCTCCAATCGACCTTCCTAGTTTCCCCTGTCCTCATAGGTTGGCGCACTCGTCGATCCGATTGGAACGAAAGCGACTTCCACTCCACTGGTCGTAGCTGGAATCCAGCCTTACGACCAGGTCTCCTCCGATTCGGCTCCAACATCAAGAGTCTCCTCTTGGTCATGCGACTCGGGCAAAGGATAATCCTCGGGCTTGGCTTCCTCTTGGGGAGCGTCCTTCCACAACCGTTCCAGCGAGAAGTGTTCGCGGGCGTCTTTCATGAAGACATGCACGATCACCACGCCGAAATCCAGCACGCCCCAGCGGCTGCCGGGAGCGCATTCGGTGCGCAGGGCGGCGACGCCGTCCTTTCGCAGGTCGCGGCGAAGGCCGGAAAGGATCGCTTGCAGTTGGACTTCGCTTTGGCAGTTGGCCAAAACGAACCAGTCGCACAAGGAACTTCGTTCGCGCAGGTCGACGGTGGCCACCGATTGGGCTTTGCGCGCGAACAGGTGGGCGATCGCTGCCCGGCGGATATCGTCCGCTTCGAGGTCTTTGCTCATGGTAGGTTCTCCTCGAAATCGCGGCCGACAAAAACTGTCACATCGACCAGCAAATTCTCGTTGTGGAAGGACATGGTGGAAGGAACTCCGATCGCCTTGGCGACATTCATGGCGACAAAAGGGATCGATCGACGCTCGGCCACCAAAGTCCGAGAATAGTTTCGTTCCGTCGCGTTGCCGATCTTGACGACATCGAATCCATGTCTTCGCAGTCGTTCGGCAACTAGGTTGGCCACCCCTTTGCGGCCGGTGCCGTTGAGCACTTCCACCACTCCGGAAGATCGATTCGGAACGGTTTGGACCAAAGGAATCGGGGAAGCATCCTTCGAGAGCCCAGAGGTTTTGCAAGAGCAAAGTCCGGTGGCGAAAACCATCGCCATCGCAAGATCCAACCTCACGTCACTGCCACGGCAAGCCGCCCTTCGATCCAATCGGAGCGTAAGGAATGCTCGAATACTGGAACAGCATCCGCACCGATTCGGAAGGCTGGTACTCCAATCCAAGCGTGGGAATCAGATAAGCTCCCCGCTGAAAGCCTGTTGCTTGCGGGCCAGAAGCGGAAAGCGGCGTGAGAATTCCCAAATCCAGATGCAACGTCAACGGATCGGAAAGCCGGTAATCGATGCGATTTTGGTAAAAACTCTGGGACATGCTGGAGCCGCCGCCCGAGGCCGCCGAGAAGGTGACGCTTTGGTGCATCTCGATCTTTTTCGGATCGGCTAGAACGGGCTGTTGGGATCCCATCCCAATAGAGGGCGCCAAGCCGGATGGGCCTTGGAGAAACGGCGAAAATCCCTGGGCAAAACTGGTCCCGAAAAGGCCCAAGACGACGAGCGAAAAAATCCGATAGGCGTTGTCCATGACTAGGAGTTTACTCTCCGTCGACGGAATGCGCCACTCCACCGATCACCGGACGGTTGGATCCATCCACGAATACGACCCGCAGCTTGTGCTGCCGGGCTTCTTCATCGGGAAGATGGCAGTAGGTGATCAAAATGACCAAATCGCCAGGTTGCACCAAACGCGCCGCCGCCCCGTTGATGCAAACAACGCCGGTATTCGCGGGCCCCGGGATGGCATAGGTCTCGAAACGAGCCCCGTTGGCGATGTCGACGACCTGGATGCGTTCGCCGGGAAGGATGTCGGCATCCTTCATCAAAGCCTCGTCGAGGGTGATCGATCCTTCGTAATGCAAATTCGCTTCGGTGATGGTCGCCCGATGGATCTTCGACTTGGCCATTTCACGCATCAGCATGACTCAAAACCTCGCGGCCAAAGCCAAACCAGCACCCTTGGTTTTTGGCACCAAGTTCAACGAAAAGCCCGTCACAGCCTGCTCGCGGTAGTGATGGAACCAAACGTCCGCTCCCGAAGCCAACATGTCGACCCCCAACAAGGGAAACCAAACTTGGACTGCGGAACCTTCATCTTTGACCAGATTCACGATCGACAAGGTTAGAAACGCCGCACCCAATCCACTCAAAAATCCGCCCGCGACAAACCGCCCTTCTTGAAATTGCGCGACTCCGGGAGCGACGATCGCCAACAGCAAATTGGGTCGGTCCGGATCGGCAAGGTCGTGGTCCCGCGTGTATTTGCGTTCCAGATAGCCAATGTTCGAGCCGTTTTGGAGCTGGTCAAACCATTTGTCTTCGGTGATCCCCATGGCTTCCCAAGGTCGGTGGGAATATTCACGCACCGAAACACCGCGGGTCACGATGGATTCCACTTTGCTTCGACTCAATCCCAGCTTGTCGATCAACTCGATGTCGATCGCCGACACACCCAAGGACTGCCAGTGTTCTTGCAAGCTGGCGCCATCTCCCGCACGCGAAGCGGTGGGCAAGCAAAGAGCCAAAGTCAGGGCAGCCGCGAACCAATAGCCCTTTCGGACGAGTGCCAAGGTGCATCCTACCTGGTTCATCGGGGTCCTAAACTTCCCATTTCCTTCGGCGATTCTGGCCATTTTTCCTTTTTCCAATTCCTTCCGCCATCCCCGCCTAAGCGGTCGAGGTGCCCAATTGATGGGCTGGCACCTAAGTGCCCCGCAGCAGGTTCATGGCCGATGCGGTCCTCATGACAAACAGAGGCCTTCGAGTCTGGACAAACAACGGAACTCTGCAACCGAACGTCAATGCCCAAGGACGGAATCGAACCGTCATGGGGTCTCCCCCAGCGGATTTTGAGTCCGCCGCGTCTACCAATTCCACCACTTGGGCTAAGTCACATCAAGCGGCAAAAGATAAGAACGATCAGTCACTTTTCAAAAGGTGCAAGATGATCAAATTCCATCGCACCGTTTTTCTTCGTGAACTTTTCTGATCATCTCCGCGACTTGCGCCCTTTGGCCGGGGCCTTGGCCTTCCCCAACGGAGCGGGCACTTCCTTGCGGCCCCGCGAACCACGAGATTTTTCCCCACTGGGCCTTCCGCTGGCGGCAGGCCTTGGGGCGGGTTTGGGAAGACCTTCGGAATCGCGGGGGACATCGGGCTCGAAATCCACCCAACCCTGGACCGGATCGGCCTGCGCCAAGCGCACCGTCACCACATCCCCGATCTTGAAACTCTTGCCGGTGCGACGTCCGCGAAGCTCCATTCGTTCTTCCAAATGCTCGTAGAAATCATCGGTCATGCGCCGCACGTGCATCATGCCTTCGGCCCATGGACTCTTGACCAGCAAAAAGACGCCGATCGGTTCGACACCCGTGACCTCGGCTTCGAACACATCGCCGACGCGGTCTTTCAAAATCCAGGCAGCACAAGATTTGTTGCCCGATCGCTCGGCCTTCACGACCGCGTCTTCGCGCCCGCTCACATGGGTCGCGAGCTTGCGCACGGTGGCGCTCCAGCGCGCGGTCACCTGCCCGGCCTGCAAGTATTCCTTGATGACGCGATGGGTCCACAGATCTGGATAGCGGCGAATGGGGCTGGTGTAGTGGGCGTAGTGCAACCATCCCAGCGCGAAGTGGCCGCGGCAGTCGGGGCTGTAGCGGGCTTTTTTCATGGAGCGGATGATCTTGCCTTGGAGCCCCGGCGGAATGATTCCGCTGGACAGGAGTTTGGCAAGCCATTCCTGGGCCTTGGGCCGAAGGTTGGTGTCGTCGCCCTGGTCGCCGCGAGCGGCGCTCCAGCGGGGAAGGTCGAGGGTGGCAGCCCAGTCGGAGATGATTCCCAAGGCCTCCATTTCGGGAGGTTCGTGAACCCGGTACAGGCCAGGTAGGCTCTTTTCTTCCAAAAAGGCGGCGCAGCAGCGATTGGCCGCCAACATCGCGTCTTCGATCCAACGATTGCTGGGAAGCCGCACACCGGGCTGGGCGTCGATGGGTTCGCCCGCCTTGTCGAACACCACCTTGGGCTCGGGAAGGTCGAAATCGATCAGGTTTTGGCGCTTGCGGCAGGCGAGCAAGGCTTCCGAGCAAGCCTTCAAGCGCTGGAGCGGGGCATCTCCGTTGTCGCACAGTTCCTGGGCCTGTTCGTAGGACAAGAACCGCCGCACCCGCACGATCGAATTGAAGAACTCGTAGGACAGAATCTGTCCTTCTGGAGAAATCATCATGCGGCAAGACAACGCCAGGCGATCCTTGCCGTCGAGCAACGAGCAAAGATCCGCCGCCAAGTTTTCGGGAAGCATGGTGACCGCGGTCCAGGGCAGGTAAGTGGTGAAGCCGCGCTTCACGGCTTGCTTGTCCAACGGGCTGGATTCGGTCACGTAGTGGGACACGTCGGCGATGTGGACATCCAGCCGCCAGCCGCCCTCGGGAAGAGTTTCCACTCCCACCGCGTCGTCGTGGTCGTGGGCGTTCCAAGGGTCGATCGTGCAAACCTCGTCCCGTCGGCAATCTTTGCGCCCTTTGAAATCCTCGTCGGTGGGTTCGTGGTATTTCTCGGCCTGGTCCTTGACCGGTCGGGGGAACGGACCGGCGAGTTCGTGGGCGTCGGCAAACAACTTTTGGACCGACTTCCAACTGGGGCCGGTGTAGTTGTGCTTCCAACCGTCCCCTTCGCGGGGGAGCTTGTCGGGAAGAGCCACCTTGGCTTGGCGGCGTCCGCTTTCCTTCTCGCGAGCCTCTGTTCGGGCCTGGTTTCGCTCGGCGCGGGTCGCTCGCTCGCGCACGGCGTGGATGCGATCCCGCGAGCCCAAGCGCAAGTGACCTTCGTCGATCAAATTCATCAAGGCGTCCTGGACGGCGGGAATCTGATCTTTGGGAACATTCAACAAATGGCGAAGATCGCGAAAGGTGCAAGCCTCGTAGCCTTCGGCATGCACGATCTCAAGGATTTCCTTCGGCCAGTTTCGCTTCTCGAGTTTTTGGTTCCAAGGCCCGGACATCGCGTCTCCTTTTTCGAGGTAGTTCCCTAGTCTACCATCCTTTTGCCCAAACCAACACCCCCTCTCCGACAGGGATTGTCAGGGTTTCCAATTCGGAGGGGGCATCCGACCAAGCTCTTCGCCACCATGCAGGGAATGGGATTTGACAGGACTTTGGCGGTCCAGTGGCTTCCATTGTTCCCACAAAACCCACGTGATGCGCTTGGTCCACTCCAGCAGGTGGGCCTTGAACATTTCCCGATCCCCCCAGGGCGCGTCCCAGCGCGCGTCGGGAGCTCCCCGAAAGAACCATTGGATCTTCCCCTGGGAAACTTTTTCGAAAATGGAAGCCGCGCGCCAGACATGGAATTCACTGGTGATCACCACGGCGGTGTCGATCTTGCGCTCGCGGAAAAATGCGTCCATCATCCGCGCTTCCTCCATCGTGGAGGTGCAACTTGACCGCATTTCGACGATATGCTCCTTGTCCTTGCCGACCAAAGGAAGGTTGTGGACCCAAATCATGGAGAAGTAGACTCCCCCACCCAGCTCGACTCCCGAAACGATGAGAGTGTCGATCTTGCCTTGGCGCAACCAATCCAACCCGGAAGCGACGCGATAGCCGTCGGGTGATTGGCCATCGAGGATAAAGCCGTAGCGGGCGTGGGCCGGAAGCGGTCGTCTGGGGTTGGATGCTTTCCAGAATCCAACCATTCCCCAAAGAATCAGGAAGACGAGGATCCAAGACCAACGAATCCCGCGTTTGGGATGCCAAAGTTGAAATTCTTTTCTCGGCTTGTAGGTCAGGGGCAAAGAGGAATGGACGGGCATGGATCAATTCCTGACAAGCAGTTGGAGGGCGTGATCGGTCGGCACCGTGGGTCTAAGGAGGAAGGTGGCGGTGGTGCCGCGGAAGTCGTACCAAAGTTCGGAAGCGATCCGGCGCACCAAGAAGACGCCTCGCCCGTGGTCCAACACCAGTCGCAACGGGTCCCGTGGATCGGGAAGGTTTTCGTGGTCAAACCCTGGTCCTTCGTCTTGGACCGCGAACAACAGCTCGTTGGCGCGGACCATCCAAGTGCAACGAGCGGTTCCATCTTGCCGCTCTCCCAATCCGTGCACCAAGGCGTTCACGCAAAGTTCCGAAGCCGCCAGTTGGGCGCGGCGCGCATCCCGAGGGTTCCAGCCCATCTGGATCATTTCCTCCATCATCTTTTCCACCAAATCCCAGGCCGATTGGGAAGAATCGAAGGGGTGGATGGGAAACAGACTGGCTCGGGGAAACCGATGGAAGATTGCCGGTCGCCCGGGACAGGAAGATTCGATGTCGATGCAAAGGAAGGTTTTGTCGTCTTCCCGGTCGTCATCCACCAAACCCGGATACTCTTCTTCAAGATCCACCAGGACGGGAACCGGATCGCTTCCAATCGATGCGGCCAATCGCCCGAGGAACCCTTCGTAGCCCAACCGACGTCCGTCGGCACCCGCCGCTTCGTAATACCCGTCGGTAAACAGACATATTCTGTCGCCCACGCGAAGGGTTTCCGTCTCTTCCCGGTAGGCGCCATTCTCCACGATTCCCAAAAACAGCCCTTTGGAGGCTAGGGACTTCCTGGTGCCGTCTTGGTGAAACACCACCGGACGCGGATGGGAAGCGCGACAATAGCAAAACTCCAAGGTTTCCAGATCCAGCACCCCGTAGAAGGCCGTGACATAGTGACCCAACGCCAGGGAACGCCGCAGATCTCGGTTCATTCCTTCGAACACCGAGGCGGGCGAAGCGGTGGGCGAGGCGTGGTTGAGAAAGCTCATGCGGACCAAAGCGGCCTCGAAAGCGGCAGGCAACCCGTGACCGGAAACATCCGCCACAAACAAGCCCAAATGGGTTTCATCCAGCTCAACCACATCGTACAGATCTCCACCCACTGGACGCGAGGGGAGGTAACGGACATTGAACGACAAGCCCTCGAGCTGGGGCAATTCGCGAGGCAGCAAGCCTTGCTGGATTTCGCGGGCCATCTCCAGTTCGCCTTGCAGGGCGTCTGTCAATCGCCCCAACGCCTCGTTGCGATCGATCAGTTGCTTGCGGGCTGAGGAAAGATCCGTGACGTCGCGCAGCCGCATGACGGCTTCTTCGGCGGTGTCCTTGGTGGTTTGCAAAGGGAAGACGTGGACTTCCAGGGTTTGGACCGGATTTCCGTCCCAGACGATTTCCATGGGACCCAACGGACGGCGTTCCACCAAACAGGCTTGGAACAGGGAGTGGGCCGAAGACAAAAGCGGCGCCACCTCCGGTAGTCCTTTGCCAACAATCTCGGAATAAGACCTTCCCACCAGATCGGAGAAGGCTCGGTTGACCCGCAAGATCCGCAAGTTGCCATCAGCCACCACCATGGGGTCGACGTGATCAAAAACTGCCTCGAGGTGTTTTTTGGATTGCTTGACCCGCTTTCCCACCACCCAAGCAATTCCCGAAAGAAGGCACCCAGCCACTCCGATCCCAAAACCAGCCAGATGAAAGGGAAAGGGGAAATTCATTCGGGGTTCGATCGAGAGGGGACTAGATCGGCAAAGAACAAACTGGCGTCTTCCCCATTGTCGGCATAATACCCGCGTCGGACTCCGACCTTGCGATAGCCCAGCGACTCGTACAGGGAAACCGCGGCGACATTCCCCGAGCGAACTTCCAAATGGGCCGCGGTGGCACCTCTGTTGGACGCCCACTGATGGGCTTGTTGCAACATTCCCCGGCCCAGGCCGCGGCGGCGCAATTCGGGGTCCACGCCAATGGTTCCGATGTGGAGTTCATCGACGACCAGCCAAGCGCACAAATACCCGACCACACCGATTTCGGGATCTTCGAGGACTCTGGAATATCCAGCCTCGCCCCGAGAAAGCTCGTCGCGAAAATGCCCAATGTTCCAGGCATTTCCCTGACAGGCCTTGTCCAGCATGACCACTGGCGGCAAATCGGTTTCTTCCATGCGACGCCAGCGCAGTTGGGTTGTCCGATTCATCGGGTTGCCCCGCAAAGCAGTCGCACCCGCCCCATGTGTGTCACACTCAGACGCCCATGGGACAACAGGTCCGAGCGGCCTTCGCCATCGATCTGAAGGGCATTGGCCCCAGTCCAGGTCGCCTCGAAGGACCGCACCTGCCAACTGGGGATGCGCCGTTGCAGGAAGGAATGCAGGCGAATCGAGGGGCCCGATAGCGCCAAGGCCAAGTAATTCCAAAGGTTTGGAATCGCCAAAACGGTCAACATGCCATCGTCCGACCGGTTTTTGGGAGGACGCAGCATTCCACTGGCGTAAGATCCGATGTTCATGGCCAAAAAGGCCCGAAATCCACCCAATGATCGTTGCAAAATCGACCCGTCGGAAAGCGTCAATCGAACTTCGAAATCACGAGGAAGCCGTCGCGAAAGACATTGGAATCCGGCCTGGGCAAACCGCAGCTTGTTCCCGAGGATGGTGTGGCGAGATTCCGACAAATCTCGTCGGCTCGCAAACGTTTCGGTCACCCATCCATCGGCGCCGATCGACAGGTAATTCGCCATCACGACGGAGTCGCCCACCTGCCAAAGGTCCAAGGGCGCGACCTGGTCTTGCAACAACGATTCCACCAGGGGCTTGAGCCCCCTTTTGGCGAAGACGCTCAACAGATTGAGCTCGCGTGCCAAGTCGTTGCCTGTCCCCAACGGAATCACTCCTAAGGCCGCCTCGGAGTTCGCGGAAAGCCGCAATCCCTGCAATGCCTGCCCTATTGTGCCATCTCCGCCGGCCACGATCAAGCGGTCCACCGATTCCAAAAGCCCTTTGACCTGCTCGACCACTCTGCCATTGGAGGTGACCTCTCGGGTCCAATGGTCCTCGGAAAGCCCCAATTCCTCTAAAACTCGAGGCAGCTCGTCATAGACCGACCGTCCGATGCCGCTGCCGGAAACGGGGTTGATCAAAAAAGCGTATCGATGGCTTTTTGGCTCATGAGGAGAGGCTGGAGTCATGTTGGGCTATGCAACGATACAACAATCCGTGCGCCTATTGGGGAATCCTCACTTCACCGAGTACACACTCCCCAACCAATTCGCCAGCGCATCGGCATCGCGAAGGCCGGTGTCGAGGCGAAAGGCGGTGGAATTTTTGAGGGCGGTGCCGCCGTCACCGCCGCCGGCCAGGTAGCTGTTGGTGGCGATCCGCACTGTGTCGGAATCGGCGATTGGGTTGGTCGATCCTTCCAAACTCATGCCTTCGATTCGTCCCTCTACATCGCGGAGAATTTTTGCGCCCGCCAAGCCAACTTGGTGGCCGTCGTGGGAAGAGAGGACTCGCACCGCTTGGACCAAATCCTTGCCGGATAGCGTCAAGACGATCACCGTATTGCCAAAAGGTGCCACCCGCAACACCGCCTCACGGGTGACGATCCCCGCTTGAAGGTCGTCGCGCACTCCCCCGGCGTTCATCAATCCCACTTTGGCTCCCCATTTGGAACCTGCCTGCTTCAGCGATTGGGCGCAGAACTGGAGCAAGGCGCCGTCCTTACCGCGAGCCAAGGCCTCAGGGAGCGTCGCGACCGGCAACTTGCGAAGCTGCTCCAGGGGCGAAGCAAGCTGGGCCAGAAGGGCCGCCATGGCCGAATCCGGCGGCAGAAATTGGACCGCGCCCGTGCTGGACCAAAGATGTTTCAAGCGCAATGCCGTGGTGTCGGGGAGAAGTTTTCCATTGGACCTCAGCGTGTCCGAGGCGGGTAGGAAGGGATGACCTTCCCAGGAGACGGCCTGGCCCTCGCGGTCAAAAGCCACCTCCAGGACCCCCATTTCCTTCCCCCATTCCCACGACTGGACCACGGGAACCGATCTTCCCCCGTTGGCTTTGACCACCACGGGATACGGCAACGGCGTGAACAATCCCACCTCGTCGAAGACCTTTCCCATTCGTGTGTGAGAATGCCCACCCACGACCACCGAGACCCCCTTCAACTTCCTGGCCAGAACGGTGTCGATCTCGATCCCTTCGTGGGAAAGCAAGATCACGATCGAGGCCCCAAGCAAGCGAACCGAATCGACAGTGGATTGGACGGCAAAGCCCGAAAGGAACTTCAGGTTCGGGCCGGGGGACGAAATTCCAGGAGTCTCGCTTTGGGCCACTCCGACGATGGCGATCTTGCGCCCTCCCCTATCCAGAACAACGGCCGGACGGATTTTGTCGCGAAGTGCGGGTTCCTGGGAAACCGAAAGGTTTGCGGCCACCGCCGGGGTGTGGAGGGAATCCAGGAAATGCCCCAGAACCACCGGACCCTGGTCGAATTCGTGGTTGCCGGGAACGAAGGCGTCAAATCCCAATCGGTCCAACACGGCGGCGTCGGCCAATCCCTTGTAGACGGAAAACCACGGTGTTCCCGTGAACTCATCGCCCGCATGCAGGAACAGTTTGTTGCCGGGCAAGCCCCGCAATCGCTGGAAGGCCGTGGCCAGACGGCTCGCCCCACCAGCTTGCAATTGAACCGACGGCTCGCCATCGAGTTTTACCATCGACGGATCCAGGTGGGCGTGGATGTCGTTGACATGAACGATGGTCAGACGGAAATTGTCGTCGGCGAAACTGGCGGCGATCAAACACATTAAGACAAGGACGGACCGGTTGAAAACGGCGACGGTCGAATTTGATTTCATCAGGATGTGTTCGAACTGGTGTCGTTTCATGCGCCTTTTGCTTCCTTCCAAACCTTCCAGCGTTCGCGGGGATCCATACAACCTGCGAACGGACTCACTTGGCGCAAATCCTTCGCCTCCTGGGAATCGGAAGTCATGACCTCGACCAATTGGTTGGTGGGCGCTTCCAAAAGCAGCGCCCATTTTGAAGCGTATTCCCTATGGATCCGGTTGTCGACCACCCAGCGAGCCAGGGTGGTGCGTGCCTGTGCCACAATGGACAAATCCTGACCAATCCGACTGGCTAGAATCCGGTGCACCTGGCGACTGCGTTCTTGTCCCAACTGGTGGAGGTCCATGCTGCGAATCTACCCTTTCTTCACAACCCCATCTCGCGCAATTCTTCCTCGAAACCACCCGACAGGATCGGGAAGCGAGTCCCTGACCGGGGATCCAGGTCGTGGCGATCCAGGTGGAAGCTGGGCGCGTAGCGTTCCCGCTTCCATTGGTTGCGGGTCCACAACCGAAAGAAGCGAGCGATCCAGGATTTCAGACGTGGATCTTGGGACCAGGGCGGTTCGATGGCCAATTCTCGCAAACATTGGGTCGGAGACTTCCGGTCGCGGATGGCCAGACCTTCCAGCCGCGAGAGCAAAGCATAGGGCATCAGATCGGCTTCGTCGGTCTGTTCGGCCTCGCCCGTCTTTCGGGGACGCAGTTCGGCGGTCGGGATTTGGGCGGTGATGCACGACAAGAACTTCAGGGGAGCGATCCCCGCCAACCCTTCCGTTTCCAAAACCGACAACCATCCCAGAAGAAAGAATTTGTCGATCCCCGCCAAGGGAGACAAGGAACCCGCCGTGTCGCCATCCATGGTGGCGTAGCCCACGGCCATCTCCGACCGGTTGGAGGTGGTGATCAACAAGCGCCCCATCGCATTGGCCAACATCCACACGCTGGGCGCTCTCACCCGGGCCTGCACATTCTGGAGCGTGATGTCGTCATGTTCCCATGACAATTTCCGTCCCAGCGCGATTTCGGCGATGGAGCGATACCCTTCCACCAAAAGATCGACATCCCAGGCATGGAAGTCCGCACCGGTTCCCTGGGCGACGGACATCGCCGCCTCTTTGGTCACGCTTCCGGAATTGCGGGTGGCTTGGTAGGCGCAGACCAAAAGGGCACCGGTCAAATGGTTCGCGTCGAGGGCCTGTTCCGGAAGTTTTAGCCAGGAAAGCTGGCGTCGGACAGCCAGTTCTCCCAACTCTTCCAACGCCCAATGGCACGCCAAATGGACCAACACCGCGCAAGCGGCGGAATCGGCTCCACCCGAAAGCGAGAGCACGAATCCGTTGGAGCGCGACTTGCGCAAATAATCCCAAAGCCCCAAGGCCGTGGCACGCCCAAATTCGGTGTAGGGGTTGATCGCCACGACCCGAACCGACGCCTGGGCCACTTCCACCGATTCCGGTGCGGGAAGATCCAAGACCGTCAGAGGAGGGGGGATTCGATCGATGGGATGGCCACTGACCGCGCGATGGGTACGGATCTCTTCTAGATCGACATCGGCCGTGATGACGGAAATCGGCGAAAAGGGAAGCCGTGGACTTTCGGACAAAATCCGTCCACAACTGGCGATGCGGCACGAAGCGTCGTAGATCACGCGGCCCGATTCGTTTCCCGAAAGGTTGGCCCAGACATAAGCCACCCCCAGCGAACGCGAGCCATCGGCCACCAGCCGCGCACGCAGCTCATCCTTGCCCAAGGCGAAATGGGACGCGCTGGGGGACAGCACGAGATCGCAACTTCCTGCGGCCAATTCCAATCCCGGTCGGCTGGCGGCCCAGGCGTCTTCGCAAATCTCAAACCCCAAGCGAATGCCGGCCCATTCAAAAATCTGGTCGCCAACCGGACATCCCAGATCGGGATGAACCTCCACGCTGCCTGGTTTCCAAGAAGTGAACCAGCGCGGTTCGTAATGGATCCCCTCGCGGGCGAGGTGGCGCTTGCAGGCGATCCCATGGATGCTGCCGTTGCCCACCAAGGCACAGGCGTTGTACACCCGACCCCGCAATCGCAACGGAAACCCGCAGGCGACCAACATCCCATCCGGAATTCTCAAGCCAATTTCTGTCAAGGCTTTCATGGCGCGTTCGGGGACCCAGGAAGACAAGAACATGTCTTCGCATCCATACCCGGACAAGCAAAGTTCGGGAAGAACCAGAATGTGGGCTCCGGCTTCGCGTGCCTTGACCGCGGCTTCCAGACAAAGCGCCATGTTGCCTTTGAAATCAAGGGGTGTGGTGGCCACCGAGGCGGCGGCAAGTCGGAGGATCATCGCTTGGAATTTCCTTCCACGGGTTTGGCTTCCAAAATCGCGTTCAACACATCGGCCAGATCATCGTCGGACAAGCGTTCCAGCGGACAGCGGAACACCAACAGCGACAATTGGGTTTGGAGCCAGAAATGGGCGACCATCATGAATTCGTCGGTTTGGGTTTCGCCAAAGCTTCGCAACACGCAGAGTCGGTTGGGAAGTTCTTCCATCCGGATTTGCTGGGAGTTCATTCGATGGGCTTCGCACCACGATTCGTGGGCTTCCACGGCAATTTCCGGGGTGATTTCGGTTTCCGAGCGAAGCACGTCGGAAACCGTCAGATGACCTCCGTGGGGAGAGGTCCAAATCCCTTCCCCCACCGCATCCCATTCCTCGGGAATCGAAAGCCGAAGCCATCCGCGATTCGAAGTGGTCATGAGGGCACCTCCCTCGTGCGCTTGTCCAGAAAGTCCTGCAACAGCACCTTGGCGGCCGCTTTGTCGACCAGCGCCTTGGAGTCCTTGCCAGGACGCCATCCTGCCGCCTTTAGGTCTTGTTCGGCGGCGAAGCTGGTGAACCGCTCGTCCTCGAAATGGATGGGAATTCGGATCTTGGCTTGCAATCGTTCGGCGAACGCGCGCACCGCCACCGCGGTTTCGGACTCCTGGTCGTTGTCGGAACGCAGCGGCAGTCCCAAAACGATGTTTTCCACATACTCGTCATCGCAGATCCGCACGATCTCGACGACCGGATCCAAACGCGCGACATCGATCGTGCTGTATCCAAAGGCGGTGCGTCCCTCCAGATCGGAGAGGGAAAGTCCTACTCGGCGTCCACCCCAGTCAATCCCCAGCCATCTTGCCACGTTCGTCCCTCTGCCTCGCGTATTCATGCAAAAGAAACATTGTGGGTTCCTTTATGGAGGTTTTTGGTGGATCCACCTCGGCCACGAACGAAAATTGTCCTTCACCCAGATCGAGCATGGCGTGCAAGGCTTTGATCCCTTCAATCCCCGCGACCACGGCGTGGCGGATCTCGCCGCGCTTGATCCACAGCCATCCAGAAAGGCCACGGTAGGAAATTTCCATGCGCCCCGTTCGGCGGGTGTTGGTTTGGAAGTACAAGAGTTCCAGCAAGGTTCCCGGGGCCAGGGGACCTTGGACCTCGGCCTTCCGAGATAGCTGCTGGGGAGTGGGAGCCGACCGCACCAGCATCTCGGCCTTTTCCAGAATCACCTTGGTTTTCCCGGCGCCGGCAATCCAAGCTCGCATGGGAACAACAGAACGAGGACCTTGGCGGGAGTTCAAGTACAGGATGGGAGTCGAGGCAACCTTGGTGTCGGTGGCTTCCAGCCGGGTCAGCTCATTTCCATGAATGCCCTGATCCACCACCAGAAGCGATGGATGGAATCCGGTCAAAAATTCGCTGAGGGTGGCGTGGGGAGGGAGCAATTGCACATCCCAATCCTTGGTTCGGAAGGCTTGCAAAATCGAATCGGTGCGACTTCCCGGCTCCAGAGCAACCAAAACCCAGCGATCACGGACCTCTCCTTGGGCCTCTCGCTTGATCGTGAAGAGGATCACGAGCACCAAGATCGCCAAGCCAATCCCCGCTCCCACAAAAATATCGCTTTGCTCCACACGATGGGTTTGAGCGAACCGAAGGATTTCCTCCCAATAGAGATGGAAATCGACCATTTTAGGCGATTGGCTTCGGTTTGGCGAGCTGGAGTTGGTTCAAAATATCTTGGTAAACGACCTCCACCGACTTGGTCGCATCGACTCGGCGCAACATGCCTTTTTCCTGGTAAAGCTCGATCAGGGGCTTGGTCTTTTCGTGGTACTCCTGGAGCCGCACGCGCAGAATTTCCGGGGTATCGTCTAGGCGCTTGGTAAATGTCTGTCCGCCGGAAGCGGTGGCCGCCCGCAACATGACCCGTTCCTCGACCACCTGGTCGGGAACATCCAAGTAGATCACCGCGTCCAGGTTCCAGTTCTCGAACAAGAATTCGGCTTGGGGTCGGGTGCGCGGAAAGCCATCGACCACAAAGCCATAATTCCAATCGTGTTCCTCCAACCGGTCGTGAACCACTTCTTCCACGATTTCGTCGGGGACCAGCAGACCTTGGTTCATGATCCGAGTGATTCGGGCCGCCAATTTGGTGTGGTTGGCCATGTGCCAGCGGAAAATGTCGCCCAAGCTGATGTGAACGAAGCCGTAGTTTTTGCACAGCAGTTCGCTTTGGGTCCCTTTGCCCGAGCCTTGAGGGCCAAAAATGACGTATTTGTACATCTACACATTTTAATACCCTGGACCCGGCAAGTGGAGGATAGGAAAAAACAACCGTGAAAAAAGTCCCTGAGAATGATAGAGTGAACGTGGTCCTTGGCACCTCCTCGATGCTTGAGTGGCCGGGAAGGAGGGAGCGGAGCGCAACCGTTCCTTTCCTATTTTCCTCCCACAACATGATCACAAAGCCCATCACCCAGATCACTTGGCTTGGCATTCTGGCTCTGACTGCGTCCTTTGGCTTGACGTTCCTCGCGGGATGCAAAGAAGTGGGTACGACCACCACGAAGCCCTCCAACGACAGCCTCGCTGCCCGTGGAACCAAACCAAAATCCGTTGCCCAAGACACAATCCAGGTGGTGGCCGCAACCTACCCCGTGGCATGGCTCGGCTGCGCCGTGGTGGGGAACCCTTGTCGCAGCGTGGCCTTGGTCCCTCCCGGCGCGTCAGCCCATTCTTGGGAGCCTCGGCCATCCGATTTGCAAAAGCTCGAACACGCCTCCTTTTTTATCCAGGCTGGCCTGGCCTTCGAAGAAGCCTGGATCCCGCGGTTTTGTGCCAGCATTCCCCAACTTATGGTGGTGGATGCCCGATCGGGCCTGGATCTTCCCTCGGTGGAACCCGGTCACCCAGGCCATGCTTCCGAAGAATCCGACCCCCACGTCTGGTCCTCGCCTCGCGCCATGGACCATTTGGCCAAAATCTTCGCCGATCATTTGCTCCAAGTCCGGCCCGCGCTTGAACCCCGGGTGACCGAAAATCTTCCCCGGCTCCACAAAAAACTGTTGGATTTGGACACGGCCGTGCGCGTTCTTTTGGCACCGTTTAGCGGGAAGACCTTTTTGGTGAACCATCCCGGACTGGGGTATTTGGCTCGAGATTATGGGTTGACCCAAAAACCTTTGGAATCGCATGGACAGGAATTGACTCCTTTCCAATTGTTCGACATCCGGCGCACCGCCAAGTCCCAAGGCATTCGGGCGATTTTTATCCAAAACGAATACTCGCGGCGTACCGCCGACCAAGTCGCCAAAGAGCTTGGCGTGAGCACCGTGGACGTCGACCTGCTCGAGGAAGGCGCCTACGATTCCTTGTTCCTGCTTCGCGTCCGAACCATGGCGGAGAAGCTTTGAACTCGGCTTTTCGGATCCAACAAGTCACGGTGGGTTACCGTGGGCATGTGGTGTTGCATCATGTGGATCTGGACTTTCCGCGAGGGGGCATCTTGGGGCTGATCGGTCCCAATGGAGCTGGAAAAAGCACCGTGTTGCGGCTTTTGTTGGGCTTGATCGCTCCCCAGGAAGGGCGAGTGGAAGTCTTGGGAACCTCGCCCACCTTGGCGCGTCCCAAAGTGGGATATGTCCCCCAAACCTTGTCGCTTTCCCGCGATTTGCCCGGAACCTTGTTGGACTTGGTGCTTTCAGGATTTTTGGGATTGCAGCCCCCCGGTGGCTCGCCTTCCCGCGAGGAATACGATCGCTCGCGGGAGTGGATGGGCCTGGTGGGAATCGACCATTTGGAACGACGGAAATTGTCCGAACTTTCCGGCGGCCAGCTCCAATTGGGACTGGTGGCCCGAGCTTTGGTGCGCCAACCCGATCTGTTGTTGTTGGATGAGCCGACTGCCAACGCCGATGCCCGCGCCCAAGGCGCCGTGTTCGCGCTGTTGGACGAGATTTGCCGCGACCGCACGGCGGTGGTGGTCAGCCACGACATCGGGGTCCTTTCCCGGAACGTGGGCTCGATCGCCTGCGTGGGTGCGGGAAAAATCGTTTCCCATGGCTCGACCGAAGTTCCCCAGGAAGTGATCGAAGAAGCCTATGGATGCCCTGTGGAACTGATCGGCCATGGCCACCCGCACCGGATTTTGGCCCACCACCATCCCCACGACGATTCCGGTCATCGACACGGAGGGGTCTCATGAGCTTGCTTTTGCTGCCGCTGATCGCGGTGTTGCTGGCTTCGATCACGGCAGGAATCGTGGGAACCTTGGCCGTGTCCCACCGGATGGTTTCGCTGGGGGGCGGTTTGGCGCACGCGGCCTATGGTGGCGTGGGTTTGGCCTTTCTGTTGGGTTGGGCTCCCCTTCCTGTCGCCGTGGTGTTCACCTTGGGCATCGCCTTGTTGATGGCCTTTTTGATCGAGCGAAGTCCCGAGCGTTCCGACACCTTGATCGGGGTGGTTTGGGCGATGGGCATGGCGTTTGGAATTTTGTGCATCGACTTTTCGCGCAATTACGCGGGCGATTTGATGGCGGTCTTGTTTGGAAGTTTGTTGGCCATTCCCCGCCAAGATTTGGTGGCTCTGGGTGTATTGGATGCCGTGATCGCCTTGTGCGCCTGGAGATTTCGGCGCGAACTGTTGGCGATGGCGGTGGATCCCGAATTCGCCGAGGTAGCGGGGTTTCCGGTGCGAGCTTTCCGGATCGGGTTGTTGTCGGTCCTTTCTCTTTCCGTCGTGCTTTTGATGCGGGTGACGGGACTTGTCTTGTTGGTCGCTTTTCTCTCCATTCCCGGAGCCTTGGCCGTTCGCTGGTCGAGATCGCTGGGTCGGGCCATTTGGATGGCGATTGGGTTGTCGCTGGCCTTTGGATTGGCTGGCCTCGCGATTTCCTGGACCTTTGATTTGTCCACTGGCGCTTGCATCATCGCGGTTGCGGGAACCACCTACTTGGCTGTGACCTTGAGGAATCATTCGTGATTCCCTTCTTCGACCTCTCGCGCCAGCACCAGCTTCTTGGCCAAGAACTGACGGGACCGGTTTCTCAAATTTTGCTTTCTGGATCCTGCGTTTTGGGTCCCGAAGTCCAAGCTCTGGAATTTGAAATCGCCAAGGCTTGTGGAACCCGTCACGCCTTTGGGGTTTCCAATGGCACCGATGCCTTGGTCTTGGCCCTCACGGCCTGTGGAATCGGCCCGGGCGACGAGGTGGTCACCACGCCGTTCACGTTTCTTTCCACCGCATCGGCCATCAGCCGGGTCGGTGCCGTGCCGGTTTTCGCCGACATCGACCCCGACTCCCTGAATCTCGATGTCAAGGCCGCCGAGGCGGTTTGTGGCCGTCGGGCCAAAGCGATTCTTCCGGTCCACCTGTTTGGTCTTCCCTGCGATTTGGGCGCTTTCTCGGAACTTGCCAAGTCAAAAAGTGTCCGCTTGATCGAAGACATGGCCCAGGCTTTTGGGGCCTCGTGGAAAGGAAATCCGGTCGGTTCCTGGGGCGACATCGGATGCATTTCGTTTTATCCAACCAAGGTGATCGGTGCTGCGGGCGATGCCGGCGCGGTGGTGGCCAGCGACCTTGAAATCGCCTCGCACCTCCAACGTTTGCGGGTCCACGGCACGGGTGCCGATGGGTTGCATCGCGACGTGGGCGGCAATTTCCGGATCGACTCGGTGCAGGCCGCGGTGTTGCGCGCCAAACTGCCCCATCTGCATGAATGGCTCGAAACGCGTCGGCGCCATTCGCTGGCGTACCTAAACGGCTTGGCGGGAACGGATTTCGTTCTTCCCTCCGATGCCGATGGTCGGGTTTGGAGCCACTTTTGCCTCCGCCATCCCCAGCGAGACGATGTGCGTCAATACCTTCTGTCCAAGGAAATCTCCACCGCCGTCTATTACTCGGTTCCGCTGCACCTGCAGCCGTGTTTCGCGGATCTGGGTTACCGATCCGGCGATTTTCCGGTCGCCGAAGCTGCTTCCCGCGAAATCTTGGCCTTGCCTCTATTCCCCGAGCTTCTCGATGAGGAACGCGATCAAGTGATCGAGGCGCTTTTGGAGTTCGACCGAGGTTCGACATGATCGTCCAATCCAGTTCAACGTGTCGCGCTGCGGAAACGCACGCCATGGAAACGTTTGGGTTGGAAGAAGACGTTTTGATGGAGCGTGCCTCGCTGGGCGCTTGGAAGATTTTTCGCCATTTGTTTCCCGAATCGAGGCGATTCGCGGTGGTTTGCGGAAAAGGCTCCAACGGCGGAGACGGACTCGCCCTGGCACGCCACGCCGCAAACGACGGAATTTGTCCTGTCGTTGTTTTGGTCGATCCACAAATCGACCCTTCCAGCGCCTGCGGTCGGCAACTCGACCTTTTGCGAAAGCTCGGGATCGAACCCGTGACATGGCAGGTTTTTCGACAGTCTGAAGATGTCTCCGGTTCCGGCTTAATGCCTGGGGTCGACGCTCTATTCGGGACGGGTCTGCGTCGAGCTTTGGAAGGCGAGGCGTTGGAAGCCGCCTGTTGGCTTTCTCATCGACCCACTTTGGCCCTCGATTTGCCCTCGGGGCTCGATGGTTCCACGGGTCGGCCGCTTGGAGCATGCGTGAAAGCGGTGGCGACGGCGACGTTCGGTCGGGCCAAACCTGGATTGTTCCTTCATCCCGGTCGCGATTTCGCGGGAGAAGTGCAGGTGGTCGACCTAGGAATTCCCGAGGAATCTTGGGGATTGGCTGGTGAGCCGATCCAACTACTCGACCAGGACTGGGCCACGGGACGAGTGGCACCGCGGTCGCGAGGTGCCCACAAAGGCGATGCGGGACGCGGCTTTTTGTTGTGTGGAAGCGACGATTATTTTGGAGCTGCGGTCTTGGCGAGTTCGGCGGCGCTGCGATCGGGGATCGGTTTGATCCATGTTGGATCGACGCCTTTTGTGGCCACGCGGTTGGCCCAAATCGTTCCCGAAGTGATGGGCATGGTGGCCGTGGGTGGCGAAGCGAGCCGATCGATTGTGTCCAAGCAAATCGAAGCTGCCGATGCCCTTTTGGCGGGACCGGGCCTGGGACAGTCGCCTCAGGCGCTCGATGCCTTGAAAGGATTGTTCAAACACCTGAATTCCCCCTTGGTCTTGGATGCCGATGGTTTGAATTTGTGCGCCACCCATCCCGATCTGCAATATGAATTGGTCCGCGTTTCCAAAAGCCACGGCGCCGTCCTCACGCCCCATCCCAAAGAAGCGGCGCGTCTGATGGAGTCCACCGTGGAGGCCTTGCTCGCCGATCCCCTCCAAGCCGCGAAATCCATCGCCGCGCGGTTCGGGGCGGTGGTGGTGTTCAAGCTAGCGACTCCGGTGATCGCTTCCCCCCAAGGCCAGGTCGCCATTGGAATTGCGGGGCACTGGGGAATGGCCGTCGGAGGTTGCGGCGATGCTTTGGCCGGAGCCGTTGTGGCGCGTTTGGCCGAAGGGGTTTCGCCCTTTGAGGCGGCTTGCCAAGCGGTGCGAGCCCATGCCCGCGCCGGAGACCTGGCCGGTCGACGCGGACGAAGGGGAATGTCCGTCACGGACCTCATCGCCTCTTTGCCGGAAGCTTGGGAGGAGATGGAACAGGATTCGTTGAGATCTGGGGCCGAATTAACCTTGTAATCACAGGGATAGCAACTGGAATGACAAGATTAATTCGCCTAGCGGGGGGGGGGTATTGGACGCCTTTTTACATTCATGCCATGCCCACCTTTCTAACCTCCGACGGAATTTGTCTCTCCTACCTGATCGAGGGGGAAGGCGCACCCTTGCTGTTGCTCAATGGCATGTTCGGCGACCGGGCCTTCTGGGAGCCGGTGACCAAGCACTTGCGCGAACATCGCCAATGCATTCTTCTCGATCATCGCGGGATCGGAGAATCCGAGCGTTGGGTGGGTGCCTACTCCTACGAGCTCTATGCGCGCGATGCGGTGGAGCTGTTGGATCATCTGGGTCTGGCTTGCGCCCCCGTGGTCGGGCTTTGTCACGGAGGCATGGTGGGGGCGGTGATGGCGCTGCACCATCCAAATCGGATTTCCGGATTGGTCGCCCATGGGACGCGATTGCTGGAAAGCGCGAAGACTAGGGTCTATGACCGGTTTCGGCGACGCTTGTTGGATGTGGGGGGGGTGGGACTGATGATGAGCGCGCAAATGGGATTAATCTTTGGCGAATCAGCGATGCTGGAGGTCGAGCCTTATTTGGGAAAGATGGAAGACAACAGCTTCAATCGCCTGACCGCCGAATCCGCAGGCCCCATGCTGGATGCCTTGATCGAATTTTCAATGAGCCCACTCGACATCGCGAGAATGACCGTTCCGGCATTGTTTTTGGCTGGAGAAGAAGACCTGTACGTGCCGCCATGGCTGAGTGAACGAACCGCCCGGCTTTGGCCAGGCGCCGAGTTCGAGATCATGAAGAACATCGGGCACATCGTGCCGCGCGAAGCTCCCCAAGAGCTGGCCGACCGGACGCTGGAGTTTTTGAGGAAACAGGGCATCTGAGGAGGCATCACCCAAATATGCCGGCACTTTTAGGCCATTTCGCCCTGAATATGCCGGCATTATTGGGAAATCCTGCTCTCCCTGCCTCTGGTCCTGGTGGAACAGGTCGCTCGGATCGTCCGAGAAATCGCCTAAAGGCCTTCAGTTCCCCACAACCAGTTTGCGCACTTCGCGACCACCGGGGCCAGTGACTTCCCCAAACAAAATCCCTTTGGCATCCAGTTCGATTTGGGCGCGGCTTCCGCTAAGCGCGCATTGGGCAATTCGTTTGCCGCGAACATCGCGCACCGTGAGAATCGACCAATTTCTGTCAAGTCCGCCCAAGTTCAAGACATTCCCCCTGACGCTCCAAGAAAGCCCCTTTGCCCGCGAAGGCGTGAGCACGCCGTCGAGTTGGTCGTTCAACTCGATCCAATTCACGTTGAACAACCCCGTCGTTGCCGTAGGTGAGCCTTGGAAAGCCAGGCGAAGATGCGCTATTCCGACAGGAAGCGTCACTGGATGGACGCTGTCGGTCACCGTAGTCCAGGTATGCCAATCCCCCGTAAGTGGAACCGGTACGGTCGCCAGAACTGTCCCCGTGCTGGATTTCAGGATCAGGTTTCCGCCGGCCCCCGCGCTGGCTACCCGAGCATGGAAGTAGAACGGTCCCGACGAAGCGACCTTCACGACATAATCTGTCCAATCGCCGTTGTCGATGTACCCGACATCATCGGTGCCATCGTCGTCGCCACCGGCTTCGTTTTGGATTCCCGACATGTTCACGAATCCTTCCGCCTGCAATCGGCCGGGGAAGCTGGCGGTGTCGGGTTTTACCTCTGGCGGTGGATCGGGGTAGACGTAGCCGAAATCCGCATTGGCAGCCCGGATCTGGTCGCGCACCCAAAGACCGGAGGGCGAAAGGACGGAATCTGGCCACCAACCCTTGGCACCCGCGACGGGCAGAAGCGCCGCCGAGGATTCCGCTTTGTTCATGACCGACCAGTTGCACAGGCTCAAGTTGTTGGTCTTGGCCCAGTTCAACCAGGTCTGGGTGGAGGTCAAGTACAACTTCTTGTCGAGCCCACCGCCGCCATCCGCGTTGGTCGTCCCCCATTCCGAAATGAACAAGGCCAAGCCTGCATCCAGGGCGGCATTGCCGTCGAGGCGCAATTCGGTACCGTGAGTCCCTGCGTAAAAGTGCAGGGTGTAAGCGATGTTCGAGTAGCTGTCGTTCAAATAGGAACCGATGGCCTCGGAAGGGTGTTGGTCCCAACTGCTGTTGGGGATCAAGACAAGATTGGCGGTGTCGATGGCGCGGATCGCACCGACCACCGTATCGGCATAGGCCTCGATGGCCGGCCAGGCAATGGCCTCGGAGCCGGCGGGATTTGTCTTGGTCGGAGCTTGAGCCCCCATCGGCTCGTTGTAGATCTCGTAGATGATGTTGGGGTACTTGCCCCACTTGGTTGCCATGCGCTGGAAAAACTGGACCGATTTGGCGGTGTGGTTCACGGCGTAATGGTCATGCCAGTCGATGATGACGTAAACGCCATAATCGATGGCCGCTTGGATCACGCTATCGGCATAGGCCAGATTCTTCACGTCTCCCTTGTTGGCGGAATCGAGGTAGTTGCCACCACCATCCACACCGATGGACGCGCGAATCACCGAGATATTCCAATCGGAAGCCAGCCAACCAACCGTATGCCGGTTGTAAAACTGTCCGGACCAGCCCGACCAAAACATGCTCATCCCGACCAGCTGGGTGGGTTTGTTCTTTTGGTCGACCAGCGTGAGATGGCCGTTTTTCTTGAGGTCTGCTTCATGCAGGAATCCATGGACATCCACGGGACTTCCCGCCGGTGCCGCCAAGGTTTGGATTGCCGAGGCCGCCCATGCCACCCCCGCCAACCGCCAAATGCTCCCGCCCATGCTATCTCCTGTCTGTCCAATCAAGACCGGCACAAAGAATACACGGTCGGTTTATCGCCAAAAGGTTTATGTCACCAGCCATCAGCCAAGGGTTCAGATCCAATCCGTCACGCCTCGAATTGTTTTAGGTGATGGTGGATGTGCTTCCAGGTGAGGATGCCGCGCTGGGCCCGGGTCATGGGGCCAAAGGCCGGATGAGGAGCCATGGGTCGATCCTTGGGCCAGATGGCCGATTCTTCCAACAGAGCCAGCGCACGATTCCTGTCCCGTTCGAATTCCTGGGGGTGCGTGCCTTCCCGGTTGGGGTCCAAACGTGGCGAAGTCGGGGCGCCTTTCGGCATGGGCAGCACATGAAGCACCAAAAACTTCACGACGGTACGAAACAAGAAGGTGCTGCGGTCGATGTCCTCTCGACGCCCAAGGCTTTGCTCCATCCCATCGCCGATGTGGCAAAGCATCCCACCGACGGTGAGGGACCCCCATTTTGCGGGGCTGTCCGGGCTCAACTTCATGATCCGCTCCGACAAGGCGGCGCGGCACTTCTCCTCCAAAATGGACTTAGGCATGGTCGACTCCTGTAAATGGGCTGGCTAAGGAGCGAGTGCGAAATCCGCAACCCTTGCCTGGCAAAGTGGATGGGGGTCCAAAGACCTTTGTGGATTCTAGCATACCGTTTCGGGCAGCTTCCAATCGATGGGTTCCCGTCCGACCTTGACCAAATATTCGTTGGCTTTGCTGAAAGGTTTGCTTCCCAAAAAGCCGCGGTAGGCGGAAAGGGGCGATGGATGAACCGAGCTGATCACCCCATGGCGAGACAAATCAACCCGTTCGGTCTTCTTGCGGGCCGGAGCACCCCACAGGATGAACACCATGGGCTCGCTTCGAGAGGCCAGCAATTCCACGATTTTATCGGTGAACTTCTCCCAGCCTTGGTTTTGGTGCGACAAGGGCTGGCCAGCACGCACGGTCAAGCAGGTGTTGAGCAGAAGAACGCCTTGGTGGGCCCAGGCCTCCAGACTTCCATGGCGGGGAATCGCAAACCCCAGATCGCTGTGGTATTCCTGATGGATGTTGACCAGCGAAGGTGGCTTGGGAATTCCTGCAGGTACCGAAAAACACAACCCGTGGGCTTGGCCCGGGCCGTGGTAGGGGTCCTGGCCCAAGATGACTGCGCGAACCTTGTCGAAGGGCGTCGAATCAAGGGCTGCGAAAATCCTGGGTCCGGGAGGATAGATGGGGACGCCGCTGGCTTTTTCCTCTTGCAAAAAAGCTTTGAGCTGCCCAAACCAGGGTGTGGCGAAGGTTTCTTCGAGGCGAACTCGCCAGCTCTCTTCCAGTTTGGGTTTCGCCTGTGACTCCGACATGGACCTCAAATGTACGTCGCGAAGGGATCCGGGGGTGGCGTCTGAACGTTTCTCGAAAGTTTATAACGAGGGTAGATTCAAGCTAGGACAGCCCTGATGAAGCAACTTGTCCAACATTTGGGATCCCTTCCGGATTCGCAACAAGATGTTTTGGCCTCCATTTTATTGGAAGAATTGGAGGGCGAAATGCGTTGGGATGGATCGTTTGAAAAGAGTCAGGACACGCTTTCCTCACTCGCCCAACAGGCTTTGGCGGATCATGAAAAACATCTGACGGTTTCAGGCGGTTTCACACAAGTCTGAAATCCTCCGCCCCCGGACGCTACCTTTCCTTTTGTGAATTCTATCGAGAACTTGTCTCAAGACAGCTTAGGTCGGCGCTATTTCCTGGAAACCTATGGCTGCCAGATGAACGAATACGACAGTTCCTTGGTCGCTGGGCTTTTGGAAGCGCGTGGCTACACCCCGACCGATGACCCGGGAGCGGCCCAACTCATTTTGGTCAATACCTGTTCGGTGCGCGACAAGGCCGAAGAGACGGCTCTCGAAAAACTGCGGTCCATTGCCCACCATCGCCGCCGGAATCCGGCCGTCCGCCTGGGTGTGCTGGGGTGCATGGCCGAAAACCGTCGCGAGTCGATTTTGGAACGGATTCCCGAAGTCGACATCCTGCTTGGGCCCGACCATTACGACCGCCTGGGAGACTTGCTCGACCACCCCAATCCTGGCCAGAAATTGACCTCCGCCCTGGGACCCGACATCGCCCAAACCTACGAAGGGCTGTTCGCGGCCGCACCCGCAGGAAGTTCGGCCTTTGTCGCCGTCCAACGCGGTTGCGACATGAAGTGCAGCTATTGCATCGTGCCCACCACACGCGGCCCCGAACGTTCGCGACCGTTGCGAGATGTGCTGGAAGAAACCCGTCGGTTGGTGGCCAAAGGCGTAGGGGAAGTGACCCTCTTGGGCCAAACCGTGAACGCCTACCGCGCCGACGACGGAAATTTCGGAGAGATGTTGAGCGCGCTGGACGGCGTACCTGGCCTGCGACGCATTCGCTTCATGAGTCCGCATCCGCGCTACTTCACCGAGCCATTGTGCCAGACCATGGCTGGCCTGGAGCACCTTTGCCACCACATCCACATCCCGTTGCAATCGGGGTCCAGCCGCGTCTTGCGCTCGATGCGCCGCCAATACAGCCGCGACCAATTTCTGCGCATCGTCGACCGGATCCGCTCCCACCTTCCCGAAGTCGCCCTGACTACCGACATCATTGCCGGCTATCCGGGAGAAACCCAAGCCGAACACCTCGAGACAATTTCCGTCATGGAGGCGGTGCGCTTCGACACAGCCTACATGTTCGCCTATTCCCCACGGCCAGGCACCCTTTCGGCCGAAATGCAGGAAAACCTCTCGGCCGAAGAAAAATCGGCAAGACTCGCTGAAATCATCGAGGTCCAACGCCGCCACACCTACGAACGGCTTGATTCCTGCGTGGGAGCCACCCAAGAGGTGATGCTCGAGGGCGCCTCGCGCCGAAACGGCGAGGAATGGATTGGAAAGACCACCCATTTTCGCAAAGTCGTCCTCAATCCGGGACCCGAGGCCCGGGCGGGACTTGTGGTCCAGGCCAAAATCATCGCACGCCGCGGACAAATCCTGTGGGGTGAGCTCGCGTGATGACCGGTTCCCGCACCTTGGTTGTCGTCGTATTGCGGGGAATGGATTGGGAATCCTCGCCCGTCGCTCAGTCCCTCGCCCTAGCAGGGGCACCACTTGCTGTGTGCGTGTTTTCCAATGGCAACTCGAAGCTTCCTCCGGTGGAAGGACTCATCGAGTTCTCGAGGGAAGACGAAACCAATCCCGGGGTCGGGCCGCGGTATTTGCAAGCGGCGCGGCTGGCCGACGAACGAGGCGATTCCTACCTGCTCTTGTTGGATCAAGACTTCCAAGCCGAATTGGGATGGTGGAATTGCTACGAGGTGGCGGTGGCGGTGCACCCCTACGCCGCCTGCTGGGCCCCAAGACTTTATCACAACAAAATCCGGCTATCGCCCTTTTCGGTGAAGAACGGGTACCCCCGAAGGAGTCAGCCCCTTTCTGAGGGTCTGCTCGAAGCCCGCACCCATGTCGCGTTGAACTCGGGCCTCCTGATCCGCACCGAATCGGTGTTGATGGCCTCTCACGAATTGACCCAGGCCCCCCTCGATTTTTCCGATTACGCCCTCTTCCACCGCCTTGGTCGCGCCGGAGCATCCCTCGCTGGTGTCCCTCTGGACTTGAACCACGATTCTTCGACCCATGCCAAAACAACTCCCGAAGCCCGGCTCGAACGGTTCGCCTGGTTTTGCTCGGGGGGCCGCGCCTATTGCAAATTGGATCCATTGCACGCTTGGTCGTTGTGGAGATGGACCTTGGGTCGCGCCTTGAAATTGGCCTTGATCCATCGCAATCGTCAGTTTTTGTCCACTTGGAAGCGCCACTTTGTGGATGCCAAGCCTCCGCTGGGATCGACATGATTTCGGTGGCGATGGCGACCTGCCAAGGCGAGAGATGGATTGGCAAGCAACTTCAGTCCATCCTCGATCAATTGGAGGCCCACGACGAGATCGTGGTCGCCGATGCCCAAAGCACCGACCGCACCTTGGAAATCGTTCGCGACCTTTGCGGCGACAAGGCTCGCCTCTTCACGGGGATCCGACGAGGCGATGTCCCTGCGACGTTCGAAGTCGCCTTGTCCGCCTGCAAAGGCAATTTCATTTTCCTCTCCGACCAGGACGATGTTTGGCTTCCTGGAAAAGTCGATGAGTGTTGCGACGCCCTGAGTGGCACGAAACCGCTGGTCCTTCACGACGCGAGAATCCTCGGTCCCGATCAACAAATTTTGTCCGAATCTTTTTTTCGATCGCGAACAATTGAAACGGGCTTTTGGCACAACCTTTGGCGTCCAGGTTTTTTGGGCTGCGCCATGGCCTGCAAACCCGAACTTCTTTCCAAAGCCCTTCCGTTTCCCGCCTCGCTTCCCATGCACGATTGGTGGCTGGGACTTTTGGCCGAACGAACCGGCGGAGTGGCCAGGATCTCGAAGCCCTTGATTCATCATTTGCGTCACGGTTCGAATGCAAACTTTGATCCAAACGCAAGTCCGTACTCTTACGTCCGACGAATTTCCTTTCGCTGGAGGATGTGGCGTGAGGTCCACCAACGATTGAGGGAAGCGACATGAATTTCCCCCTCGTCTCGCTATTGTTGCAGAGCTACAACCACGAACGATTTCTCGGCCAAAGCGTGGGGACCGCCTTGGATCAAACCTGGCCTCACAAGGAAATCTGGGTGGTGGACGATGGCTCGACCGATGGATCGGATCGCGTGCTTTCCGAATGGAGCGTTCGCTCGGGTTTTCGGTACGATCGCCAAGCCAACCAGGGATTGATCCCCACCTTGAACCGCATGATTTTTGAATCTCGCGGCGAATTCATCGCCCTCCAAGCCACCGACGATTTTTGGCATCCCGACAAAACTCGTCGCCAGGTGGAATTCCTCCTGGCTCATCCTGAAGTGGACGTTTGCCTGACCTCCACCGTCTGTGTCGATGGCGAAGGAAACCGATTGGGAAGTCCGAGCCAATCCTTTCTGACTCCCTCGAAGGCTGGATACGGTTTCGAAGCGTTGTTTTTGGGAAAGACCGGAATTCCCTGCGCTTCCGCCTTGCTCCGACGGTCCGCCTTGGAGAAGTTTGGCCCCTACGATCCCGCCTACCCCATCGAAGACCTTTGGCTGTGGCTTCGGCTCACCCGGGCGGGCGGAACCATCGCCTTTCTTCCCGAAGAACTCACGTCCTACCGGCTCCACGGAACGAACCTGCACTCCAAGACGGCGTTCATGGAACGAGAAATCCTGCGCATTCTGGCCTGCCACGCGGACCACCCACTTTATGCCAGGGCCCTGCGTCGCTGGAAAGCCGCGTTTTTTTCCCAGTGGGCCTTGGCGGATAAACGTGAAGCTCTGCGGCGTCTACCCGGAAGTTCTCTTCGCGAGGACCAGACGCGCAAAGGTCTTTTCAAGCTGTTGATCCCCGAAGCCGTATGGAAACTCTGGAAGCAGACCTGACTCAAGTCAGATTTTGACTTCGCCTTCGTTTTTCGAGACCGCCCATGCGAGCAGCCCCAGCACCAAGGCCGAATTCCAAAATGCCACTTCGAAATAACCGCGGTGGTCATCCCTCCAGCTGCCATCGCTGATGATCGGCACCAGCAGCGTAAGCATGGGCACCAGCACAACCAAATAGGCCACCAGAAACTTGTCCGAAGCCTTTTTCAATGCCGCTCCAATCCACGGAGAACAAGCCAACACCGTCAAGGGAATCAAAGGCGATTGGATGGCGCCCTGAAATCGAAGCGGATTCCAATCCCGAAACACAGGCCATCCCCAAACCAAGATCAGCAAGGCGAAGGGTAGGACCGCCACCAAAAAGGCGATGCCCCCCCAAATACTGGCGTCTTTCCAGCGCTTGCTTGCCAAGAAGACAGATCCTGTCCAAACCAAAACCGGAGCAACGAAGCTGGCACGCGTGCAAAGGACCATACCGCCCAACACGGCATTCTTGACGATCGACGAGGTCTTGTGGCCTGGATTGGTTTGCAAAAACGCTCCCACCAACGCCGCATTCGCCACGATATTCGATCGAACAACCACTTCATACCAGACCGGAAGCGACGTCACCAACGCCCAAACCAAAAATGGCCGCTGTCGATTTGGAGTGACCCAAACAAGCAAGGCGAGACAAAGAAACGGAAACAACCCGATTTCGCCCGTCAGCCAAGCCGGAATGCTGATCAGATAGAGCCAAGGGAAGGGAACCGGCGGAGGAACATTGTAGCGAGACGAAGCCAGATAGGGATACTCGCCATGAAACAACCGATGGAGGAAATTGGTCATCAGTTCCCAACGATCTACGCGCACCGACTCGATCGGAATTTTTGCCCAAGAATAGATGGCGATTCCAACCGCAGCCAAGGCAAGCCCCTTCCACGTGCGGCGAAGCCACTTGTCAGGAAGCAGGCACAGAAACGGAATCAGTGCCGAAAGGATGCATAGAACGACGAAGCTCCCACCTTGTTCCACACGACTCAGGTAACGAAGTGCCGTATCCAGATTCGCGACAACAGAAAACGGCAAAACAGAGAGAACGATGCATTCCCTCCATGGGATCCTTTTCGACATCGGCCTAAAACTTAGGTGACCGAAGGGACCCCAACAAGGTTGCATCCGTGAGTTGACCATTTATCACGGACAGGGCGCTGTCGAGCCAACCGGTCCCCATAGCGCCAATCCGGCTTTTTCCCATTTGAGTTTGTGGGTTGAACTTTCCCGCAAACGCTGCTCCAACGGAGGGATTTCTTCTAGCGGAAACAAGTTCAAGGTTCCTCGGACATGGTCGATCAAGATCCATGGTTTGAGGGGGATATTCCTGTGGCTCGCGGTTTCCTTGTCCATGGTCGAAAGGACTCGATCCTCCTTCCAAAGCCGGGTGATTCCCTTGTAGTTGGTCACCGTCAGATCCATGCCTTTGGGCATTTCACGCTCTAGGCAAGTCAGGACCGCCATCGTATCCGTCCGAACATCTCTCACCCATCGAGACAACAAAACCACCAAAAGCAACGGAACACAATACGGCAAGATTCGCACCGCATGAATCAGCCTTGGATATTTTCCGACACCATCGATTGCAGAAAGCCACAAAAAAGGCAGGATCGGAGCGGAATACCGGAAAAGAGGCAAATGGAAATTGGGGAAATCGGAAAGGAAATTGACTCCTAGCTGGGGAAGCGCCGGAATCAGCCATGCAGGAGATAACAAAGGACCTCCCATCATGCCCATCAGCCAGGCCCCGACGGCGGCCACTCGCGACAAGGAAATCATGTGGATCATGCTGGAGGCGGGATGTGTCAAAACCTGCCAAGCCACTTGCCCAGGAGTCGATCCCGCCCATTCATACCCCCAAGCCCCCACCTGGTAGGCACCGCCATGGAAGTGGGGAATCACCACCAGGACCGTGAAGGGAAACCACACAAGGGCGCAACCCAAAAGCACAGCCACCTCTTTGCGACGCCGATCACGGATCAGAAGCAACGCGCACCAGGCGATCACCGTCAACGCCAAATCTTCTCGTAGCAGAAGCAGCGCCAGACCCAAAGCCAGAAACAACTTGGTTCTCCGAGTTTCAAAGGCCCATTGCCCCCAAAGCACCAGGGGAATGGACAGGGTCAGAAACTGAAAAGCCTCGCGAGACTCCAAGTGGATTCCCCAAAGAAGTGGATGAAACATCCATCCCGCCAGGAGGACTTTTCGATGGCGGTCGGTAAAATTCCGAAGCCGAAGCAATCGGTCCATCGCGGGAATCGAGGCAGCCAGCCAGGCGGACTGGCAGGCGACCAACACCGCATACCCGGGGAACAGGGCAAACAGCGGAGTCAGCACGATTCCCAGGGGCCAGAAATGGACGGCAAAAATAGGCCAAGTGGTGTCGGCGGCTGGAATTCGAAACGATCCATCCAAGATCGCTTGGTAGGCCTGAACGTATCCCAAGGAATCCCAAGTCGACTCGAAGAATCGATGAGGAATCATTCCCACCAAAAACGCGGCCACTCCCCAGGCGACCGGGAGGAGGATCGCTTTTTTCCGTCGATTCCCGAAGAATTTGGAATGCATTCGACACTCTCAGGAAAATGGATTTTTCTGGGACTTCCGTTTCCAGAAGTCACGGAAAGGTGCTTTACCAATACCCTCTTGTCAGAACTTGTGCCCAAACCTTTCCAATCCGAACCTGGACGAATCTCCCCCTCGACACCAACCAACCACATTCCTGCGATTCTCCCGATCGCCCTATCTATTTTTGCATTCCATGACTCCACGGATTCGGTCCCGTTCCACCCAAGAAGCAACTTGCCCTGTCGGCCGGAACATCTCGATTTCACCTCGTCAGCTTCCTTCGTGAGCCAATCGTTAAATCGGATCGACCGCGCAAATTCCGGCTCAAGGTTCTACCTGCCCCAACTCGATGGGCTGCGCTTTTTCGCCTTCCTGTTGGTGTTCGTGAGCCACCACGGCTTGCTCCAATCCACCCGCTTTCGCATTCTAAGGGAAGAAGGCTGGATCGGCGTCGACCTGTTCTTTGCGCTTTCGGCATTCCTCTTCACCAACCTACTGACCCAGGAACAGCGCCAAGCGGGCGGAATCTCCTTCCGGTGGTTTTACCTGCGCCGCGTGCTGCGCCTTTGGCCAGCCTATTTTGCTTATGTCGGAATTTGTCTTTTGGTCACGCTTTTGGTTGGACATCTGGACCACGGCACCCTGGGGATCCGCGCCCTAGGATTGGTCACCTTCACCGACAACCTCTTCGCGGCAAGGGGCGGATTCAATCCCATTTTGTTCACCCCTCACCTGTGGTCGATCTGCTACGAAGTCCAGTACTACCTCGCGATCCCTCCGGCGATCTGGATCTTTTCCAAGCTGAACCATAACCTTCGAGGGATCGGAATGGTCTTGTTGGTTTGCGTTGGCTGGAGCACCAAAGCCTGGCTCATCGCCTCGGGTGACGCCCATTTGGCGGTGTGGACCTTGCCGTTGGCCCACTTCGAGTCGATCGCCCTGGGTTGTCTGGTCGCCTACAGCGCGGACAAGCGCACGTTCCAACATCTTCCGGGAGGAGTCGCGTTTGGGATCGGGACCAGCTGCTTCGTCCTCCAATGCCTCCTTCCCTCTGCCGACATCAGCTCGATCGCGTTGTTTCCCAAATACCTGTTGTCGGGTCTTGCCTCGGCCTTCTGGATCCAATCCGCCCTGACCAGTCCACGCTTGTCGGCAGGACTCGCCCATCCTTGGCTCGTCCATCTCGGAAAGCGATCGTACGGACTCTATTTGTACCACCTGGGATCCATCGTGGTCGTGGCCATGATCCTCAAGCGGATTCCTGGAAAACTTTCGCCCGATGGACCGATCTCCTTCCTGTTAAGCCTTTTGGTGACTTGGGTCGCCGCCTACCTTTCCTACCGGTGGCTGGAGTCTCCCTTTTTGCGGCGGAAAAAACATTTTGAAGTGGTGGACTCTCGCCCGATCTAAGGAGCCAATGTGATCGAAGCCGTAGCCTATGACCCGTCGCTCTGCAAAGAGTGGGATGCGGTGATCGATTCTTCGCGGAATGGACACTTTCTGTTTCGCCGTGACTATGTGGGCTACCACGCCGATCGCTTTCCCGATGCTTCCTACCTGTTTCGCGAAGAGGGTCGCTCGATCGGGGCGATCACCGGACATTTTCTGTCCGACGGTGGTTGGGCCACCCACCACGGTCTGACCTTTGGGGGATTGGTGGTGGCCAAAGATGTTCGCGCCGCCCAAGTGCGGGGAATGCTCAACGCCCTGCACGAACAGCTAGTGTCGCGTGGCGTGAACCGGGTTCGTTATCGTCCCATGCCTTGGTTCCACCAAACCTCCCCCACCCAGGAAGACGCCTATTTCCTGTTCCGCCTCGGCGCCCGCATCGTCTACCGGACGCTGTGCACCGTGGTGCGCCCTCAGGACGCCAAATTCTCCGAGCTCCGCCGTCGCAGCGCCAAGAAGGCCGAGAAGGCCGGATTGTACGTGCAGCGATCCAACGACTGGGAAGGGTATTGGCAGGTTCTGTCGGGCAGGTTGCTCGCCCGCTACGGCGCACGCCCGGTGCACTCGCTGGAAGAAATCAAGTTGTTGGCCGGTCGATTTCCCGAACACATCCAGCTTTGGGCAGCTTTTGAGGGAAACCAAATGCGCGGCGGGATCGTGAGTTACAAGACCCCCAATGTATTCCACATGCAATACAGCGGGGCCGACGAGCGCGGCCAAGAGGTCGGGGCGATCGATCTGGTGTTGCGCGAAGTCTTGGCAGGTCCCGCCTGCGCCAGCCACTGGTTCAGTTTTGGCACCAGCTGCGAACAAGATGGCCAATGGCTCAACGACACCTTGGTTTCCTTCAAAGAAGGTTTTGGCGGACACGGCGCTGTTCATGAAGAATACGAATACGTCCCCGGGCCCATCCCCATCGACGAGGCCATTCGGCCAAGCATGGAATAACTCCCGCCCACGGCCCACCACAACCCAGTTCTTCCTTGAATTTCATCTTAGCCGCGAAGTCTACCTTTGCTTCACTGTGGACAGGATCATCATCCTCTGAAGAACTTAAAAGATCGGCGGTGGGTCGAACTTATTCCCTATTTGGAAAATTTCCACATCCCTGGTGGAGTGGTCGGAAACCTTGCGGCCACGAGTTTTCGTCTTGGCCTCTTGATCTTGGTGGGTCGTGCCGTGGCCCAAAACCTTGGCTCCCAGGGAATCGTGGTCATGGGGCAGCTTCAAAACCTGCTTTCCTTGGGATTGGCGATTCCCGCCATGGCCCTTCAATCCGGAATCCAACAAGCCATTGGTTCCGCCCAACCTTCCCAAATCCAAGCTCGTTCCTCGTGGGCCTTGTTGTCCGGACAAATTCTGGCAGCTATTTCCGGACTGTTTTTGTTGTGGCTGGCCACTTCTGGATTCATCTACCTCCCCACCCAGGTCCATTCGGTCGCCTGGTTGTTCTTGCCCGGGCTTTTGGCGATGACCCTGGTCGGAAACCTCCAAGCCATTGCCGGTGGCCGAGGTCGGATGAATCGTTTGAATTGGTTCATCGCCATCTCGGGTCCGCTCCAAGCTTTGTGGCTTTTTGGTTGGATTCATCTTGGCTTGCAAGGTTTGGTTCCTGGAATCTTGCTTTTCGGATTGGTCGCCGCACCAATTGCACTAGGTTTTTTGTCTCCTTTCCCCCTCTCCCTCCCCCGCTTGGACCAATGGAAGGAACAAGCTCAGGTTTGGGGTCCGCTGGCGGTGATGGGATCGATCGCGGCTCTATCGGCCCCCTATCTGCAAATCACCATCCGCGAAAACGTTTTGGCCCAGGGCCTTGATGTTGCAGGAGCTTGGCAAGCCGCCGTGCGCGTCACCGACCTCTTGTTTTTCACTTGGTATGCCGCTTTTGCAACCTGGGCACTTCCCAAATTGTCTGGCCCCATCGCCCATCGCCCGGGCTTTGGCAAACTCGCTTTGGCGCCTCTTGGAGCGATTGGACTTGGGTCGGCTTTGATGCTATTTGGTCCGATGGTTTTGGACATCGCCTACATGGGTCGGTTTCCCGAGGCCATTTCCATCTTGCGACTTCAATGTCTGGCCGAAATGGTCCGGGCCGGCGCCATTCCGTTGGGGTTGATTTTGATCTCCCGCCGGGCGGTACGAACCTACGGGGCCTTGGAGATTGGCAGCACGCTCCTTCAAATCCTTTTGGTTCGTTTCCTGGTCCCCCGATTGGGCCCATCGGGGGCACCGTTGTCGGTCGCGATCGAATCCGCCCTCTACCTCGTGGTGGCAGGAGCGTTTGTCCGGCGTCGCAAAGGGTTACCTTTGGCGCTATGAGCACAACCTTGGAAGATCTCGAAGACCTGTCGGCCGTCGTATTAGTCCCCACCGAGGCGTTTCGCCTGGTGCTGGAAGCGGCCGATCCCTCCCTGAAAAGCGAACTCGAAGACGCGTTCGACGAACCGGACAACCAAACGGTGGTCTTGGTGCCGGTCCCCGAAAACGACGACGAGCTGGAGGAATTCCTCAAGCCCCACAAAAAGGCCCTCGCTGAAAAGGAGATCAGCCACTGGATCGAAGATCCGGCGCGCTGGCCCAAGATTTCTGCCGATTTGTTCGAAGAATGGTTCGAGGTCCGCTTCCACTCGATCGTCCTGGCGGTTGGCGAGGAGGAATAGTTGGATTGGTCTCCGGCGGTTGAAACCCTGGTCCGCGAGCTTTCGCGGCTTCCCGGTGTTGGTCGACGATCCGCATCCCGGTTGGCTCACCACTTGTTGCGATGCCCCGAGGAACAGGCGAGGGCCTTGGCCCTTTCCATCCAGGAATCGCGCGACAAGGTGCGCCCCTGTCAGTGTTGCGGCAATTATGCCGAGGCCGAATTGTGTCCTCTTTGCCGGGATCCGCGTCGCGATCACGGGATTGTCTTGGTGGTGGAAAAACCTTCCGACATCTCGGCCTTTGAATCGACGGGCCGCTACCGAGGCGTCTACCATGTTTTGGGCGCTCTTTTGTCGCCATTGGACGGGATCGGACCGGATCGATTGAATCTGGCCGCCCTGCGCAGCCGGATGGAAGGCGGCGCGGTTCGCGAAGTCGTTCTGGCCACACCGGCCTCGACCGAAGGGGATGCCACGGCCCTCTACATCCAACGCTTCATTCCCTCGGGAACCTCTCTCACGCGTTTGGCCCGAGGCCTACCCGTGGGAGGGGAGCTGGAATACAGCGATAGCTTGACGGTTTTGCGCGCCTATGAAGGCCGCATTCCCGCCTAAGGAAAAGGTTCGACCTCCTGTTCCCCAGGCCGGGTGGCAGGAGCTTTCCTTGGATCTCAAATGGCCAAGTGGATCCAAAAAGAATAAACTCAGGGTGCTCGCAGGAAAGGTTACCCCACCGGTCGAGAAGCGCCATCGGCGTTCTTTTCCGATCCAGCGGTATTTTTCATCCGATCTTCCGAAAGCCAGAAACGATCTTTTCCAACTCATGAAATCCAACGACAACCATCCCTTCTACAAACTCGGGCAAAAAGCGGTTTTTCGCATTGGAGCGGTGGGCACCAACCAATTCGTGACCGACGGGCTTCCCCAGATCGCTTTCGCGGGTCGGTCGAATGTGGGCAAGTCCAGCTTGCAAAACGCCTTGCTGGGTCGGTCGGGCTTGGTGCGCACCAGTTCCACCCCCGGCAGAACTCGCGAGATCAATTTCTTCGAGATCCCTGAAAAAGGATGGTTTGTCGATCTTCCCGGATTCGGGTACGCCCGCGGGGGCCACCAAGCCAGCGGGTCCTTCGCGAAGTTGGTGGGAGATTACCTGAGCCAAGAGGGGCAACCGGTGTTGGTCATCTACATCCTCGACGCCGATGTTCCCGAGAGCGAGGTGGATTCCATTTGCCTGGGGCGGATTTTGGATGCGGGGGTTCCCACCCTGATTTTGTTGAACAAAGCCGACCGTCTCGACCAGTCCAAGCGGACGCGCTACCCGACCATGGTCAAGGAACGCTTCGGACTCGAAACCCTTCCCCCGCTGATTTCCGCCCGCACCGGCAAGGGACTCGACGCCTTGCGCGACCGAATTCTATCCATTCTGGAGCCCCCTTCGCCATGAGCATCTTGCTGGAGGTTTTGATCGAATTTCCCTCCAGATTGCTTGGCCTTGTGGGCCGTATTTGGGAGCGATCGCTTCCCGGGCGCGTCATTTCGCTGTTTGTCCAAGTTCTGTTTTGTCCCTTTCGCGGCAAGCGCGCCACGGCCCGCCAAATCCGCGAAATTTTCTTTCAACAGGTGTACTTCACCGCCGTGGAAGCGGTTCCCATCGTGGTGATTTTGGCCACCCTGGTCGGCGGCGTGACCCTGATCGAATTCGCCACGGTGCTGCCCCGCATCGGAAATTCCTTCTTCCTGGGCGATGTCATGGTGCTGGTGATCTTGCGCGAATTGGCGCCGCTTTTCACCGCCTTTATCGTGGCAGGACGCACCGGTTCGGCCTTGGCCACCTACATTGGAAACATGAAGGTGCATGGCGAAATCGACGCCCTGGAAAGCATGGGAATCGACCCGGTCCGTTTTCTTGTCCTTCCCGCCGTCTTGGGATGCACCATTGGAATGCTTTGTTTGTCCCTGTTGTTCACCGCCAGCGCCGTTTTTGGCGGATTTGTGGTCGCCCAATTGCTGGCCTGGGCCTTCCCCGGCTCCTTGGGACTGGACATGGACATCAACACCTTCTTGAGCCGAACAGGGACGGCCCTGCGCATGTTGGATTTGTTGGTGATGGGACTCAAGCCCGTTTCCTTTGGAATGGCCGTGGCGCTGTTGGCGTGTCTCAACGGCTTGTCGCTCGGGATCAGTTCCCACGAAGTCCCCCAGGGGACCCGTTCGGCAGTGGTTCATTCGATTGTGGTGGTGGTTCTTTTGGATGGTCTATTCGCCGCCATTTTCGTGATCCCCCAACTGGGGTCGTACCTGCCATGAGCCACAACCTTTCCCGTTCCTTCGTCGATCCAGGTTTCTTCCAAAGGAGGGGTTTGCGATGAGCGAAGTTTTATCGGAAGCCTGTGGATTGCGGTTTGGCTATCGGGATGACGAGAGGATTCTCAACGGCATCGATTTCGAGGTTCGTCGCGGGGATGTGCGGATCATCGCGGGCGAATCCGGCAAAGGCAAGAGCACCATCTTGCGCTTGCTCAGTGGATTGGAGCGCCCCCACCCCGACGAACTGGGGTCGGTTGCCGGCCAGGTTTTTTTGTTTGGGGAAGACATTTGGGAAATCCCGCACGTTCGGCTCCAAGACCTGCGAAAGCGAACGGGGTATGTTTTTCAAAACAACGCCTTGATCTCGAACATGACCGTGGAGGACAATATCGCGATGCCCTTGCGATACCACACCGATCTCACCGACGAGAAGATTTCCCAGCGGGTCCGACGTTGGATCGAAATGTTGTTGCTTGCCGGCCACGAAGACAAACGTCCTGCTCACCTTTCCTTGGGCATGCAAAAACGGGCGGCGGTTGCGCGAGCCATGGCAATGGAACCAGAGGTGTTGTTTCTGGACGAACCCACGGCGGGGCTGGATGCGAAAAACAATGACATCATGCTTTCTCTGATTGGTAACCTGCGGGCGCTCTCCAACGTCGCCATCGTGATGGTCACCCACGATCTTGGTTCTGCCAAGTCCTTGGGGGGAAGGATTGCCTTGTTGGTCGACGGAACTTTGCGCCGGCCTCGCTCGATGGAGGAATTGCTCAAGTCGTCGGACCTTCGCGATCGCGAACTGGTTCGCGAAAACAACAATAGTGGAAGTCGGTTCGATGACGAAAGCGGGTTTCCCTCATGAAGACCGCCACCTGGAAAGAATTGTTCGGCCTCAAGGAAGTGCGCAATTTCCTGACCGGAGCGGTGCTGGTCGCCAGCGGCATCATCTTCGCCACTGCCACCGTCACCTATTTGCTCCACAACGACTTTTTGGAAAGCAAGTACACCGTTTACGCCTTGTTCGACGACGGAACGGGAATGTCCCGGGGCGCCAAGGTCTTGTTGAACGGCGTTCAAGTTGGAACCGTGAGTGGAGTCAGTTTGACCACCGATTCCCGGGTGGTCCTCGCTCTGGAACTCCAACTCAAGTACCAGAATTTGATCCGTCGCCACAGTGTGGCCTATTTCAAACGCGACCGCAACATGGTTTCCGACCGGGTTCTCAACATCGAAAAAGGCAACCAGACCGACCCCATGTTGCGCGCGGGCGACACCTTGTCGTTGGCGACACCGCAGGACATCGAAACCGCATTGGGCGGACTGGCCACGCTCACCACCCAGTTTCGCATGACCTTGACCCGCGTCGATTCGCTGTTGCACATGGTCACCGACACCCACACCACCATTGGCGCCGTTTTGGTGAAAGACGATCTGTACCGCAAGACCCTTCGGACCGTCGAAGCCATCGACCGGGTCTCTCAAAAGAGCGAAGGCACGATTGAACGGCTCGACCAGATCGGCGCGGTGGCCCAAAAGACCATCCCCCATATTCTGGAACAATCCGATTCATTGGCCGCAAGTCTTTACCGGACCGCGCAAAATGCCGACACGATGGGTTCGATCGGCGTCAACCTGCTACGGCGCAGCGACACCATCACCACCCAGGTGAAGGGCTTGACAGAAAATGGCTCCAAGTTGATCGATCGAGGCCAGGGGATGCTAGATGGGGTCGAAAACCATTGGCTGACGGGCCGAATCGTGAAGAGTGGCAAAAAGCCCTCCGAAAAGAAAACCGCCCCGGAAGACTCCACCAAAAAGTGATTGGAAGGCGATTCGCTTCCGACCAAGCCGTGTCGGGAAGCGAGGGTCGGCAAGACCTTGCTTCAAGGAAGGTGCACCTCATGGGGAGAAACCCGCGAGGGGCCTTCTTGTGGCATCGGTTTTTCCAAAAGCGCCCGAATTTTTGCCACATCCGGGTGAGTGATTCCGGCCTTTTCCAGCTGATTAAAATCATTCAGAAAAATTTGGGTGTAAGGAACCTCTTCCTTTCCAAGTCCGTCTTTCATGCGCAAATAAATGGCTTCGGCCTCAGAGTATTTTCCTTGAAATATCAGGGCATGAGCGATGTTGGCCTCGATCCACGCCGCGCTCGACGAATGGTGACGTTGGTCGGCCATGGCCATGGCAAACTTCCCGATGGAGTCTGCCTCCTTGAATTTACGGGCAAACAGGTACGCCCAGGATAAAGTGCCATAGCTCTGGATCAATGCCCCTGCGGAATTGGACAATGACTTGAAGGCAATCGAATCCTTTTGGAAAGCCGAATAGAACCGATCTTTTGACCCTTCCGCAAAAAAGACCTTTTCACTGGGGATGTCGGAACAGGAAATCGCGTACCTGAAGGCGGCTCCCGCAGAGTACAACTGTTGCGGATCCCCAGAAACCTGGTAGATGCTGTCGTGAATTTTCGCAGATTCTCGCAAATGAAGGATGCCTTTTTCGGATTGCCCCAGATGGCATTCGAGGGAGCCAATGGTCATAAGCGATTGACTTAAATGTATGGCGCTTTTTTGCTCGCCTTGGTATCGCCGTGCGAGGTCGCGATCCAAGGGAAGTTTTTTTTGAAGGAACTCAAAAGCCTTTACGGAATCCTTTGAGATTAAGAATTGAGTACTCACGCGAGCGTACCAAGAAACGAGATCCCCTTCACGTTGGATATTGGTAGAATCAAGCCGAAATAAATTCTCAACAATCGGGATTGCTCTTTGGTAGATTTGAGCGGCACCGAAAGGATCGCCTTGGCGTCCGATGTGGCCTCCTAGCTGGGAACAGGAGGCAACGAAATTTTCTTCCCAATCAATATTTGTCGAGTCACTGGCAAATATTTCCTCGGCAATCTGGTAGCGATTTTGGTAACAATCCTGAGCCTTGACCTGATAACCTTGCATATGGTACATTAGGCCCAGTTGGGAATAAGAATTGGCCAAATTGGTTTTTGCGATTAGGTTTCGAGGATTTTCTCGGACCAACTCCTGGGCAATTTGAAATCTCATTTGAGTAAATTCTTCCGATTTTGTCGCATCCCCTTCCGAGTTGGATAGAATCGCCATCTCACCGTAGGTCTCTGCCAATCCGATTTTCAAATTTTGGTTTTTGGGGTTGAACCGAATCAATTCATCAACCAGTCGTTTTCGTTCCTCGACCGACTTTTTGATATTTTGGCGATCTCTGAATTGCAACTGAAATTCGATGAGCTGTCCCAGTGCCCAAAACAATCCATTTTCCAAATTCTGATTCTTCGGATCATCCCGATGTAATTCTTCAAATAATTGCCGATTTTCATGGCACCACTTCGCCATTCCGGCGGAGTCCCCGTTTAGCTGGGCTAGAAAACCTAATTGACCAGCTGATAGTGCAAGGCTTTGCTTTGCGGCGATGCTTCGAGGATCCTTCTGGAGGAGTTCCTGATATAGATCGATCCCTTGTTGGAAATATTCCTTAGAAATCCTCAATTTTCTTTGACGAAGAAAACAATTACCCATTTGCCTTGCGAAACTTGCCCTCTTGTATTTCTGAAAATCGTTCAG